>NZ_JAFLNG010000240.1 GCF_017427025.1 Streptomyces sp. FH025 | reverse complement strand
TGCCGAGCAACAGCGCGGCGAGCAGCAGCAGGCGCGGCCCCCACGGGACCGCCGAAGCGAACGGCCGTTGCCGCGCCATGGTCCGCCTCCCGATCGCCGCTGCCCGCCACGTACCCCCACAGGGTATCCCCAACCACGCCCGCGGGCCGAGCCGGGTGGCCCACCCGCCACGGCCCGCTCGACCGGCGACGACGCTCAACCGAACAGCACGGTACGGACGTTCGGATACGTACCGCGCCCGGAAACATCCGCCGACATTCCCCGAAAGGGATCCGTTAGCATGCCCACCACTTACCCACGACCGCGGGCGCGGCGGCGCTCCGGTCCGGACGCACGGGGGACGCATGGCAGATCCCGACCTGGCCCTGGAGTTCACGGTCAGCCCGGCCGAACTGGACGGCTGCGGACAGAGCGCACAGCACCTCGGCGGCCTCGTACCGGACGAGACCTCGAAGATCACCGATCCGTGCGGCCAGGCCGCCGCGGGCCTGTCGGGCTGGCTCACCGCCTCGGCCGTGCGCGACTGCGGCACCAACTGGAAGGCGCTGCTGGACAGGCTCGCCGGCGACATGGGCGACGTCGGCGGCAGGCTCGCCTCGTCGGCCGCCTACTACCGCCAGGTCGAGCAGGACGTCCACACGAGCCTGACGAACCCGTCCGCGCCGGTTCCCGACGAGCCGGACCCCTTCGGCACCACCGTGCCCGGCCCCGCGACCGCACCGGCCTCCACGAGCGCACCGGCCCCCGCGACCGCGCCGGCCCCCGCGACCGCGCCGGCCGCCGCGAAGCCCACCGGTGCGAAGGCGGCCGGGTAGGCAATGGACATCAAGACCCTTCACGACGCCGACCTCGCCCGCCTCACCACCGCGAGGACCGCCTTCGACACCCTGGCCACCGCCTTCGGGCAGCACCTGGAGAGCTGGCAGCACGACGTCGTCGACCGGCTGGACCGCTCCCGGTGGACGGGCACCGCCGCCGGTCACGCCCAGGCCCGGATCCGGCTCCTGCAGAACGAACTCCAGGCCGCCCACCAGGAGATCGGCCTCGTCGGCAGGGCCCTCCACGACGCCGCCGAGGGCTTCGCCGCGGCGCAGGCGCACCTGCTCGGAGCCCTCGACGACGCCAGGGCCCACAAGCTGAACGTCGCCGCCGACGGCGGGATCACCTGGGACCAGGACTCGGGGTCCGCCGACTTCGCCGGACCGGACGCCGAGGCCCAGGCCCGCCGGATCAGCGGCCGGATCACCGCCGCGCTCACCGAGGCCGACCACGCGGACAGGACGATCAGCGCCCGGCTCGCCCACCTGGCCCGCAACGCGGGCAGCGGCGCAGGGCTCGACGCCGCCACCGCGAAGACCGACCTGGCCGCCGCCGACGCGCTCGAACGGATCCCGGCCCCCGGCACCGACCCGACCGGCGTCAAGACCTGGTGGGACGGCCTGACCGACGAGCAGCGGCACCGGATGATCCTCAACCACCCCGACCGGATCGGCGCCCTCGACGGCGTCCCCGCGGTCGGCCGGGACCAGGCCAACCGGATCAACCTGAGGCAGGGCGGGCAGGACCTCCAGCGCCGTCTCGACGACCTCGGCCCCGCGCCGAAGCGGTTCCTGGGCTTCGCCAAGGGCGAGCCCGTCCCGAACCCCGAGTACGAGCGGTGGAAGTCCCGTCACGACGACCTGGAGGACAAGCTGAAGGGTGTGAGGGCCGTCGAGAAGCGGCTGAACACCCCGGTCGACGCGGCCCACCCGCCGGCCTTCCTGCTGGGCTTCGACACCCACGGCAAGGGCCACGCCGTCATCGCCGTCAACGACCCCGACACCGCCGACAACGTGTCGACGTACGTCCCCGGCACCGGCGCGCGACTCGGCAGCATCAACAGCGACATCAACCGCTCGGACCGGATGGTCGCCGCGGCCGACGCCGCCGACCGGAAGGCGGGAGACCCGAGCACCACCTCGTCGATCACCTGGATCGGCTACGACGCACCACAGTCGATCGTCCTCGAGGCCGCCGACGGCTCGTACGCGAGGAACGCGGAGGACAGACTGCACCGCTTCGAGACCGGTCTGCGCGCCACCCACGAGGGCGAGCCCTCGAACAACACCGTCCTCGCCCACAGCTACGGCACCACGACCGTGGGCTACACCATGCGCGACAAGGGCCTCCCGGTCGACAACGTCGTCCTGATCGCCAGCCCGGGCTGCGGTGTCGAGCACGCCGAGGAGCTGCGCATCGACCCCTCCCGCGTGTACGCGGCGCAGAGCGACGGCGACGCCATCGGCTGGGCCACCGCCGTCGACCCCGGCGGCGTGGCGGACAACCTCGGCGACGACCTCGCCGGCCTGTGGGGCGGGGGCAACGGCGACCACCACCTGATCCACGGGCGACAGACCACCGTCCCCGACTTCGGTGCGCGGATCCTGCCCACCGACTCCGAGGGCGGACACTCCGACTACTGGAACGACGGGTCGCCCACCCTGACGTCCATGGGCGAGGTCATCGCCGGGAAACCCGTCTCGTGAGCACCACCGAACACCCGCCCGCCGCACCGACGTCGGCCAGGCGGGCCGCCGTCACCGCCACGCTGGCGGTCACCGTACTGGCCCTGAACGCCTGCGGCGCGCAGACCCTGAAGGAGCGGTCGAAGCCGACGATCACCCTGGACCGGGCCAAGGGGCGGATCGACACCTACCTCGCCGACATCCTGGCCCAGCTGCCGATCAAGCCGACGGCGAGCTCGGGCGACTTCAGCGACCTGGAGTGCGACGCCGACGACATCGGCCCGCACGGCAGGACGCAGACCGGCCGGGGGTACGACTTCGGCGACGTCCCGTCCGCGCCCAAGGCCGAGGCCGCGAACGACTTCCGCGCCTTCCTGACCGGCCTGGGCTTCCAACCGGTCCAGGATCCGCCCGACTTCCACGACGACTGGATCAAACTGAAGAACCCCCAGAACGGTTTCCTCGCCGTCCTGGACGGGGTCTCCGATTCGAGCCGCAACCTCTCCCTCCGGGTCAGCTCCCCCTGCGTCTGGCCCGACGGCACTCCGCCGGCCTGACCCGCATCGCCCCGCAGGGGCCGACGGCCGGGACGATTCCGCCTTCCGGGCCTTGTCGGCCGCCCCGCCCGGGCGGCCCCTGGAATCACCATTCGCTACGGGGGGTACGCGATGAATCGCCTTATGGCTGGTTCGTGACCTTCGTCGAGTACCAGATCGTGACACCCCAGACCGGCGACGACCTGCCCCTGTCCCTCTGCCCCGCATCCGGGCAGTGCCGCGACGCGCACGTCCCGAGGTTGATCGACACCCCTGAACCATCCCCGAGGAACGCCCCCTAGGGGCGTGGACACCACCCCCGCAGGGCATCGCCAGGTCGTAGCAGCGGATCCGCGGAACGTGAGAAGGTACCCCCCATGAAGCCGATCAACTTCGTCCTCAATGTCATCTGGTTGCTCTTCTGCGGAATCTGGATGGCAATCGGCTACGCGATCGCCGGAATCATCTGCTGCATCCTGATCGTGACCATTCCGTTCGGCATCGCTTCGTTCCGGATCGCCGGCTTCATACTGTGGCCGTTCGGGCGGACCACCGTCGAGCGGCCCGACGCCGGGCCCGCGTCGTGCATCGGCAACGTCATCTGGCTCGTCTTCGCCGGGTGGTGGCTGGCCATCGCGCACCTGGTCACCAGCATCCCGCTGTTCCTGTCGATCATCGGGATCCCCTTCGGCTGGGCCAACCTCAAGATGATCCCGATCTCGCTGATGCCGCTCGGGCGCGAGGTCGTGCCGAGCGACCAGGCGTTCGGGGCGGCGCGCTACTGAGCCGCGTTACGGAGCGGTGAGGCGGGCCTCCAGGGTGTGGAGGGCCGCGGTGAGGGCGTTGCGGACCTGGCGGGAGATCAGGGGGGCCGCCAGGAGGTGGCGGAGGTCGGAGCCGCCGCGGACCCGGATGCGGGCGAAGGTGCCGGTCCGGGTGTGCTCGAAGGTGTAGGTCACGCGCAGGGGCACGGGGCCGGCGACGGAGACCAGGTCGAGCATCCGCGGCGGGGCGTAGCCGGCCACCCGGAGCACGTAGTCGAAGCGACGGCCGAGGAACCGCGCGGTCCGGGTGACCTCGGCGCCGACGCCGAAGCCGCCGGTGTCGGCCTCGCGGGTGAGGGCGGCCGAGCGGACGCCCCTGCTCCACTCGGTGTCGTGGCGCCAGTCCATGGCGTAGGCCGCGACGGTTTCCGGCGGGAGGGGGAGCACGCGTTCCACGGTGACGTCCAGGGGCATGGCCCCACTCTCCCGCCGGGCGTCCGGGCCCGCCTCCCGGCGGGCCCGTAAGTGCTAGATGCCGAGGATGCGGAGGGCCAGTTCGCGCATCTCGACCTTGCGGATCTTGCCGGTGACCGTCATCGGGAACTCCTCGACGACGTGCACGTAGCGGGGGATCTTGAAGTGGGCGAGCCGGCCGGCGCAGTAGGTGCGCACGGTGTCGGCGGTGAGCGGCTCGGCGCCCTCGCGCATCCGGATCCAGGCCATCAGCTCCTCGCCGTACTTCGGGTCGGGGACGCCGATCACCTGGACGTCGAGGATGTCGGGGTGGGTGTAGAGGAACTCCTCGATCTCGCGCGGGTAGAGGTTCTCGCCGCCGCGGATCACCATGTCCTTGATCCGGCCGGTGATCGCCACGTACCCGTCCTCGTCCATGACGGCGAGGTCCCCGGTGTGCATCCAGCGGGCCTCGTCGACGGCCTCGGCGGTGCGCTCGGGCTCGCTCCAGTAGCCGAGCATGACGGAGTAGCCGCGGGTGCACAGCTCGCCGGGCTCGCCGCGCGGGACGGTACGGCCGGTGGCCGGGTCGATGACCTTGACCTCCAGGTGCGGCCCGACCCGGCCGACGGTGGAGACCCGTCGCTCGATCGAGTCGTCGGTGCGGGTCTGGGTGGAGACCGGCGAGGTCTCGGTCATGCCGTAGCAGATGGAGACCTCGGCCATGCCCATCCGCCCGATGACCTCCTTCATCACCTCCGCCGGACAGGGCGAGCCGGCCATGATGCCGGTGCGCAGGCTGCTGAGGTCGTAGCGTGCGAAGTCCTGGTCGGCGAGTTCGGCGATGAACATGGTCGGCACGCCGTACAGCGAGGTGCAGCGTTCGGCGGCGACGGCGGCCAGGGTGGCGCCGGGCTCGAAGGAGGGGGCCGGGATGACCATGCAGGCCCCGTGCGAGGTGGCGGCGAGGTTGCCCATGACCATGCCGAAGCAGTGGTAGAAGGGCACCGGGATGCAGATCCGGTCCTGTTCGGTGTAGTCGAGCAACTCGCCGACGAAGTAGCCGTTGTTGAGGATGTTGTGGTGCGAGAGGGTCGCGCCCTTGGGGAAGCCGGTGGTGCCCGAGGTGTACTGGATGTTGATCGGCTCGTCCGGGGCCAACTCGCCCTGGCGGGCCGCGAGCAGCTCCCGGTCCGCCTGCCGTCCGGCCGCCAGCAGCGCGTCCCACGTCGGGCTTCCGATCAGCACCACGCGCTCCAACTCCGGGCAGCTCGGCCGGACTTCCTCGATCATGGCGGCGTAGTCCGAGGTCTTGAAACGGTCCGCCGCGACCAGCAGCCGGATGCCGGCCTGGTTGAGCACGTACTCCAACTCGTGGGCGCGGTAGGCCGGGTTGACCGTCACCAGGATCGCGCCGAGCTTGGCGGTGGCGTACTGGGTGAGCGTCCACTCGGCGCAGTTGGGGGCCCAGATGCCGACCCGGTCGCCCTTGGCGATGCCGAGTTCCAGCAGGCCGAGGGCCAGGGCGTCGACGTCGGCGGCGAGTTGGGCGTACGTCCAGCGGCGGGCGGTGGGCCGGTCGACCAGGGCGTCACGCTCGGGAAAGGCGCGCACCGTGCGGTCGAGGTTCTCCCCGATGGTGTCGCCGAGCAGCGGGACGTCCGAGGTGCCGGAGGCGTAGCTGCGCGGGGTCGGCGTGGTCGGCACGGGCTGGCTCCTGGGTGCGGCGGTGCGGGACAGGGGGAACCATGGTCGCCGCCCCGGGCCCGCGCCGCCACCCCCGAACGGGGGTACGGACACGGGTTCGGACACGCCACCGGGGCCGCCCGTCGGGTTCGACGGACGGCCCCGGTGCTCGGGTCACTCGCTGCCGGTCACTTGTTGATGCAGATGTTGCCGAAGGCCGGGTTGAGGAGGCCGATGATGTCGATGCTGTTGCCGCAGACGTTGGCCTCGAGGTTGATCGGGACCTGGATCAGGTTGCCGGAGAGGATGCCCGGCGAGCCGATGGCGGCACCGTTGGCGGTGGCGTCGCCGGCGGAGGCGGTGCCGGCTCCGGCGAGGACCGTCACGGCGGCGAGGGCGGTGGCGGCGAGGGCGGTGCGCATGCGCATTGCTTCACTCCTTGTGAGCATGTCGAATCGAAGTGTGACGATCACACTCATCCACGATCACAAGCGATCCGCTCCTCGACACACCGGGATTGACCCATTCCGGGGAGTGTCGCCTTCTCACCCCGCGTCCGCCGGGCCGCCACGACCGGCCACGCTCAGTGATTCCAGCAGCTCACGGGCCTGTTCCAGCCCGGGTTCGGCCTCCACCGCGCGGTGCAGCAGCCCGAGCGCGAGCGCCCCGTCCCCGGCCGCCAGTGCGTCCAGCGCCCGGTTGTAGTCGATCCGACCGGCGTAACGCAGCCGGAACAGCACTCCGAGGTCCTCCCGGCAGGACGGGCAGCCCAGCGTCCGCGGATCCGCCGGGACCCTGCACAGCGGGCACAGCACCTCCAGGGGCGTCACCACGCTCATCGCGGACCGGCCTCCTCCGGGCGGACCGGGCCGAGCGACTCGGCGGCCGGCTCGCTGCCCAGCTCCCGCTGCGCCTGCGCGTACAGGGCCAGCAGGTTCGACATGTGGGTGTTGACCGCCTCCATGTTGGGCGCCTCCACCGCCTCGTCCAGTCCGCGCAGCTCCGCCATGATCCGCTGGGACAGGGCCGGCGAGACCATGTTCTGGTTGACGTAGACGTTGCACATGGTGAGCATCCGGAAGGTGTGCCCGAGCGAGTCGCACAGCTCGTCCGCCTTCTGGGCCGCGCGCATCGCGCCCTCCCAGTCGGCGGCCTCCCGGCGCAGCCGCAGCTCGGCGGCCACCGAGCGCAGCCGGTCCAGGTCGCTCGGGTCCAGGTGCTTCTCGCAGTAGTGGATGAACAGGCTCAGGTACGCCTCCGAACCGCGCACCCAGCGCTGGGCCTTGAGCTGGCGCTGGGCCCGCTCCAGCGCCTCGTCCACCGACTGGCCGCGGGTCTGCCCGGCCGCCAGGTCGTCCAGGGTGTCCATCATCCGCTGGGCCTCGCGCATCTCGGCCTCGGTGAGCTCACCGCCCCAGCGGTCGGTGAAGGTCTCGATCTGCCGCTGCTGCTCCTCGACCTGCACCTTGAGCTCGGGGTCGAGGGTGACCCGCTCCAGCTTGACGGTCTTCTCGCCGCCGCCCTGGATCCGGACGGACAGGGTGATGGTGCGGTCGCGGTCCAGGCCGAAGGAGACCTCCACCGGGGTGCGGCCGCCGAGCCCCTCGGGCAGGCGCAGGGTCAGGTGGCCGATCAGCTCGTTCTGCTGGGCGATCTCGTGCTCGCCCTCGTAGACCGCGACCTCCAGCCGCTGCAGCCCGCTGCCCGAGACCACGAACTCCCGGCTGACCGGCGAACTCGTCGGGTAGCTGGTGTTCTTGGGGATGATCACGGCCAGCCGGCCGTCGTTGAGCTCGATGCCGAGGTTCTTCGGGGTGATGTCGAACGGGTTGGTGACCTGCATCAGCTCGCCGCAGCCCGGACAGACCTCGCTGCCCGGCGGGTTGACCACACCGCAGGAGGCGCAGCGCAGGCCGACGTCCTCGGCGGCGGAAGCGGCGGTGGAGGCCGTGGCTGCCACCTTGGTGTTGCCGGGGGCGGCCGAGTTGAGCGGTTCGCCGCACAGTTCGCAGGCGGTGACGCCGGGAGCGGCCGGGGTGCCGCAGCGTGGGCAGTTGTCGCCGCGCACCACGGTGGTGGCCTGCGCCTGCTGCGGGACGCCGGGCGTGGACGGCGCCGAACCACCGAGCTCCTGGGCGCACTTGGGGCAGGCGTCGGCCTCGACGTCCACCGGGAGGTGGCAGGTCGGGCAGGAGACCCGGGCGCCGCCGAGCAGCGAGGTGGCGCAGTTGGCGCAGTTGGAGGCGGAGAGGTCGCCGGGGGCCCGGCACTCGGGGCACTCCACCTCGCCGACCAGCGCGGACTGCACGGCCGCGCCGAGTGCCACGCACTGCATCGGGTTGACGCCGCGCCGGATCCGGCGCGGGCCGAAGACCTCGCCGAGCCGCCGGGCGACCAGCGGGATCGCGGTCGAGCCGCCGACCAGCACCACCTCGTCGATGTCCCCGACGGTCAGGTTGGCCTGCATGATGGCCTTGTGGGTCAGCTCGATGGTCCGCTCGATGTGGGCCTCGATCAGCTCCTCGAAGCGGGCACGCTCGAACTCGGTCTCCAGCACCAGCTGTCCGGCACCCAGGCCGGGCAGGATGACCTCGGAGGACTCCTGGTTGGAGAGCTCGATCTTGATGGTCTCGGCGGTGGAGGCGATCTTCGGTCGGTCGCGCAGGTCGGGCTGGTAGTCCGAGCCGTACTCCTCCCGGATGTCCTCCAGCAGCGCTGAGGTGATCGCCCGGTCGAAGTCGTCGCCGCCGAGCAGGTTGTCGCCCTCGATGCCGAGCACCGAGACCGAGCCGGGCACCAGCAGCAGGATCGAGATGTCGAAGGTGCCGCCGCCGAGGTCGTAGACCAGGACGGTGCGGCCCTCGTCGCCGGCCTCGGAGGTGATCCCGTACGCGAGAGCGGCGGCGGTCGGCTCGTTGATGATCCGCAGCACGTGCAGGCCGGCCATCCGGCCCGCCTCCTGGGTGGCCGCGACCTGCCGCTCGCCGAAGTACGCGGGGACGGTGATGACGGCCCGGTGGAAGGGCTCGCCGAAGCGCTGCTCGGCGTCCTCCTTGAGCCGGTGCAGGATGATCGCGGAGATCTCGATCGGGGTGTACGAGCGGCCGTTGAACCAGACGTTGACGTCGCCGTCGGTGCCCGCGGTGACCTTGTAGTCGACCTCCTTGAGGGCCGCCTGCACCTGTGGGTCCTTGAACTTGCGGCCCATGAAGCGCTTCACCGAGCGGATCACGTTGGCGCCGTCGATGGCGATCCGGCTGCGCGCGGTGGAGCCCACGAGCAGCTCGCCCTTGCGGCCGCTGCCGACCACGGAGGGCGTGGCCTCCTGGTTCTGCCGGTTGAAGATGATCTCCGGCTCGCCCCGGCGCAGGTGAGCCACCACGGAGTTGGTGGTGCCCAGGTCGATGCCGAGTGTGCGGTACATGTCGTTCCCCTCTTGCCCCTCATGGTCTGGCGTGATTCGGCGTGCTCTGGCGTGGTCTGGCTACTTCTTGCGCTTGGCCCGCTTGCCGTGCCTGCCCGCCGCCTTGCCCTGCCGGCGGACCCTCGGCGGGACCGGCCGGGGCTGGGCGCCGAGCTCTACGGCTTCGGGCGCTACGGGCCCGGGCTCCTCGGGCTTGTACTCCTCGGGCTCGGGCTCCTCCGGCCCGGACGCCTCGGGGGCGTACACCGAATCGGGCTCGGCTTCCTGCTCCGGTTCCGGCTCCGGCTCCGCCCCGGGGGCGGCCACGACCACCTGGGCCCGCCGCAGCACCTCCTCCTCCCAGAAGAACCCGGTCACCACCGTCTGGAGCACCGTCTCCGGCGCCACCCCCGCCCGCACCTCGGTTCCGACGATCTCGGTCAGCGCCGGGTCCGCCGCCAGCCCGTCCAACCGCATCGGGCGCACCCCGGCCTTGGCGAGCCGGCCGAGCAGCCGCCGGCGGGTGGCCTCCAGGCCGGCGCCGCGCCCGTGCGCCACCAGCTCGCGGTCCAGGCCGAGGGCGGCGAGCGCGTCGTCCACCTCGACCAGGACGCCCAGCAGTTCGCGCTGCGCGGCCCGGGCGGCCTGCTTCTGTTCCGTCAGCTTGCTCCCCAACAGGGAGGCACGGAAGAGCAGTTGGCTGAACTTGGCGTCGAGGTCGACGGACTCGGCGCCGGGCGGGACCGCCAGCCGCTGGTGGCCGTCGAGCAGGGACGCGGTCGGCGTGTCGGTCATTCGGGCACCTCGATGTGCGGCAGTACGGACAGGTCGGCCGCGTAGCGGGCGGGGACGGGCGGTTCGGGGTCGGCGCCGCCGGGGGCCGGA
>NZ_JAFLNG010000024.1 GCF_017427025.1 Streptomyces sp. FH025 | reverse complement strand
CGCACCCTCAGCCCCCGCACCGGATGGACCCGGGCCCACTGGGAGGCCGCCGCCGACCGGCTGCTCGCGGCCGTCCGCCCGTTCAGCGGCCCCGGTCACGCCCTGATCGACCTGCCCGGACCCCGGCCCAGCCGCTCCGGCCGCCGCTCCGACGGCCTGGAGGGCTACGCCCGGACGTTCCTGCTCGCCGCCCTGCGGGTGCGCGGCGCGGACGGCGCCGACCCGCACGGCCTGCTCGACCGGTACGCCGCCGGGCTCGACACCGGCACCCGACCGCCCGGCGACGGGCCCGACCAGGCTTCCTGGCCCCGCGTCACCGACCGCGGCCAGGCCATGGTCGAAGCCGCGTCCATCGCCTTCGCGCTGAGGCTGACCCGCCCCTGGCTCTGGGGCCGCCTCGCCCCCGAGGTCCGCGACCGCGCCGGCCGCTGGCTGGCCGACGCCCTGCACCGCACCCCCGTCGACAACAACTGGTGGCTCTTCCCGTTGGCCGTCGGCGGCTTCCTCGCCGAGGAGGGCATCGAGACCGCCGCCGCCCGGGCCGCCGTCCGCCGGGGCCTGGAGCGCATCGAGGCCTTCCACCGCCCGCCCGGCTGGTACACCGACGGCCGCCCGCGCGCCTTCGACCACTACAACGGCTGGGCCCTCCACCTGTACCCCGTCCTGCACGCCCACCTCGCCGGGGACGGCGCCCTGCTCGACACCCACGGCCCCCGGCTCGCCGCCCATCTCGCCGACCAGGCCCACCTGTTCGGCGCCGACGGCGCACCCGTCCACCAGGGCCGCTCCCTGATCTACCGGTTCGCCGCCGCCGCCCCGCTCTGGGCCGGCGCCCTCACCGGCCACACCCCGCTGAGCCCCGGCACCACCCGCCGGCTCGCCTCCGGAGCGCTGCGCCACTTCCTCGACCGGGGCGCCACCGGCCCCGACGGCCTGCTCACCCTCGGCTGGTACGGTCCGTACCCACCGCTCGTCCAGCCGTACTCCGGCCCCGCCTCGCCGTACTGGGCGGCGAGCGCCTTCCTCGGCCTGCTGCTGCCCCCGGACCACCCCGTCTGGACCGCCCGCGAGGAGCCCGCACCGGCCGAACTGCGCGACACCGTACGGGCGTTGCCCGCCCCCGGCTGGCTGGTCCAGTCCACCGCCGCCGACGGCCTGGTCCGCCTGCACAACCACGGCAGCGACGACCAGCCCGCCGACCACACCCTGCCCGACGACCCGCACTACACCCGGCTCGCCCACTCCACCGCCACCGGGCCCACCCATGCCGGTCCGGCCGACAACCACCTCGCCCTGCTCTCCGACGGCCTGGCCGGCGACCGGGGCCCCATCACTCCCCTGGGCACCGGCGACGGCTGGGCCGCCTCCGCCCACCACCCCCGGATCACCGGCGAACCGCTGCCCGACGCCGCCGTCACCTCGCTGACCCTCGCCCACGGCGCCGACGAGGTCCGCGCCCACCTGATCACCGGCGCTCCGCCCGGCACCGCCCTGCGCGAGGGCGGCTGGGCCGTCGCCGGAGAGCGCGTCCTGCCGGGCGGCGACGGTGTCGGCGACGGCACCGCGACCGCCCTGACCGTCGACGGCCGCCGACTGGACAGCGAACTGCGCGCCCTGCACGGCTACACCGGCGCGGAGGTCCGGCCGGTGCCCGGCGGAACGGCCTTCGGCCCGGCCGCCGCCCTCCCGCTCCTGACCGGCACCACCGGCTCCGCCACCCACCTCCTGGTCTGCGCCGCTCGCCTCACCGCGCGCGCCGACCTCCTGCCGCCGCTGACGGCGCTCTCGGTGGAGGCGCTCCCGGCCGCCGACACGGAGGCCGCGTACGACCTGCGGATCCGCTGGCCGGACGGCACCGTGCGGTCGGCCCGGCTCGCCCCGGGCGCCGTGACCGTCCGCCGAGCGTGAGCCGAGCGTGAGCCGAGCTCCTTCCGGCGCTCAGCCGCCGCAGGAGGTGCGCACGCACAGGGAGGGCAGCAGGGTGATCCGGTGCGTCGGCAGGTGGTGCCCGGCCGAGAGCCGGCGCAGCAGCAGGTCGACGGCCGTCTCGCCGACGGCCCGGGTGGGCGGGGCCACGGCGGTCAGCGGCGGGTCCGCCAGGGCCGAGAAGACGTCGTCGTACGCGATCAGGGCGAGGCCCTCGGGCACGGTCAGGCCGTGCGAGCGCAGCAGCGGCGGGAGCTGGATCGCGTCCTGGTCGTTGTGGACCAGCACCGCGCGGACCCCGTCGGCCGCCGCCTCGGCGATCCGCCCGGCGAGCGGTTCCGGGTCGGCCGGGCGGCCCGTGGCGTCGAGGGTGTCGAGGACGGGCAGGACCTCCAGGCCGAGCAGCCGCGCCGCGCGCTCGTAGCCCGCCCGTACCTCGCGCGCGGTCCAGGAGTCGTCGCGGGCCGCGAGCAGCACCTTCCGGTGGCCGAGGGCGGCGAGGTGGCGCAGCGCCAGGAAGACGCCGTGCCGGTGGTCGGAGTTGACGGTGTCGAGCCCGCTCCCGGGGCTCCCGTCCTCGGGCGCGCCGCGCTCGACCAGTACGGCGGGCACCGGCAGCGAGTCCAGCCACGCGTGCTCCTCGGCGGGCCGTCCGGGCAGCAGGTTCGGTGTCAGCAGCAGCCCGTCGGCGCCCGACTCCAGCAGCCGCTCCGCCTGCGCGCGGTCGTCACGGGCCTGGTACGGGGCGATCCCGAGGACCAGCCGCACCCCCCGGGCGTCGGCGGCGGAGCGCGCCCCCTCGATCACCGCGTCGAAGTACGACCCGGCGGAGGGCACCAGCAGCCCCACCACCCGGGGCTGCGCGGACTCGCCCGCCGACTCCTCCGGCGAGCGCCGGTAGGACACGAACCCGTGCGAGCGTCCGACCCGCCCCGCCTCGGCCAGCGCGGCCACGTCGCGCCGCACGGTCACGGTCGGAATGCCCAGCCGCCGGGCGAGATCGGCCAGCCGCACCGTCCCGCCGGTCTCCCGGACGGCCTTGAGGATCAGCTCCCGCCGCTCCTCACCCGAGATCGCCATCGACGTCCCCCTCCGCTGCTCCGGTCGTCATCCCGGATGGTTGATCGGACCTTATCTATCGATCAATTTTCGATCAACGTCCCGGGCCCGGCGGTTGTCGGAGGTCAGTCGGCCAAGCCGGGCAGTTCGGACAGTTCGGCGGATCACGTCGCCCTCCGTGCCCCGGGGACCAGTGCGAAGCTCTTCCGGCGGAGCCGGCTGCGCACCTGCCGTGCCGGGAGGTCGAGCGTCCACCCCGGGCCCGCTTCTCTTCGATCACGCGCTGGCGCCAAGCGAGTTGGCTGCGTAATGTGGCGGTCTGGTGTGTGCGGAATACCGGGGCAGTGTTCGGGCGAGGGAGGCCAGCGGCATCTCGACGTTCTTGGCCGCGATGGATCCGCACAGCAGAGCCGGCCACGTGAAGAGCCGAGTGGCGAACAGGGGCGAACAGGTAGGTCACCCGTACGAGCGCGACGACTGATCATGCCGGACTGTTGACGTCGAGCCCATAGGCCGAGGTCGGCAGCGATGAAGCAGTTCTGGGGCACTGCGAATCGGGCGAAGGCCCGAGCGGGAGGGGATCGACATGGACCTGAAGGTTCTTGGCGGACTGGCGGTGCACGAAGGGGGAGTGTCGATCTCCCCGCCGTCGGCGGCGACCAGACAGGTTCTCGCGCTGCTGGTGGCCTCCGCCGATCGTGTCGTGCCGACGTGCGCCATGGCCGAGGAGTTGTGGCCGGAGGAGGTGCCCGAGAACGCGGGGCAGATATTGGAGACGCACGTGCGGCAGCTGCGTGCCACCATCGGTGCGGCCCTGCAGACGGAGGGCAGCGTGCGGACGGCTGAGGAGGTGCTGGCCTGGGTGCCCGGTGGGTACCGGCTGGGCACCGGCGGCGGCTCCAGCGACGCCCGGGTGTTCGAGCGGACGGCCGGAGCGGGCTACCGTGCCATGGAGACGGGGGACCTGGACCTGGCGAGCAGGCGGCTGCGTGAGGCACTGGACCTCTGGACCGCCGCTCCGTTCGCCGGAGTCGCTCAAGGACCGCACCTGCGTTCTCACGCGGCCCTGCTCACCGGCTCCTGGCAGCGGGCCGTGGACCGGTGGATCGACGTGGACTTCAGGCTGGGGCGCTGGCGGGAGCTGTGCGCCGACCTGGCGCAGGTCCTCAGTCGGTTCCCCCCGCCGGCGTTGCCGTACGTCCAGTTGAAGGCAGACCTGGACACCAAGGGCCATGACCCCGAGGTGATCAGGCGACATCTGCACCGACGCCGCAACGCCTTGTCCTTCACGGCGCACCGCATCGTGATGGGGAGGCAAGGGTCGCGCTCGACCTGTGGCAGCGACCGCGCCCTCAGCCTCGCGGCCGCCCATGGGATCGGGGCGCTCCAAAGGGCCTGACGGATGTGGTGAGCGGCCTGGTGCCGGGTGCGCGCACAACTCGACGGATCGGCGGTCGGTATGACGGACCGTCCTGAGAGGTGGGTGCGCACCCGGCCGCTTCGGCACCTCACGGGCACCCCACGGGTGCGTCATGGGTGCGTCATGGGTGCGTCACGGGCAGGTCATGGGTGACGTCCTCAACGGCATCGCCCCGCACGGCAACACCCGTCCCTGGCATGCACGTTCCGGGTCTTCCCCGACTACCCGCGCCCGGGCGTGTCGAGGGCCGTCGGCGCGGAACAGAATGCTTGACGATCTGGTTGCGCACTGTCTAGGTTCATCGAAGTCGGACGGCCGGAAGAGGCGGGGGCATGGAAGACGAAGTCGGTACACATCGCCCCGACTTGCTCACCGTACTCCGACTCCTCGCCGAAGAGGCACCCCTGGAGAGTTACGAAGAACTCCTGCGGCGCGCGAGCCAGGAGCGGTCCGAGGCCGAGCGGCTTCGTCTTGAGCAGGCGGTCAGGCTGGCGTACGTCATCAACGCGTTCCAGGGCCGGCGTCGACAGCGTGAGGACGCACTCGCCGAACTGGTCGACACGGCACGCGACATGACTCAGCAGAACGATCTGGGCGAGCTCCTCAAGGTCATCACCCGATGCCTCAGACGGATCATCAACACGGACTTCGCGTGCATCTGCCTGCGCGACGAGGACGACGAACTGCTCCTGCGCGCCGCGGAGGGGGCGACCACGGTCATCGTGCCGGGGATGTCCCTGCTGAGAGGCCTGGGGCAGCAGGCCATCGCCACGGGAGCCCCGCTGTGGACCGCCGACTATCTGCGCGATCCCACTCTGGAGAACTGCCGGGAGGGCGATGAGTTCATCCGCGCCGAAGGCATCAAGTCGCTGCTCGCCGTGCCCCTGGTCCACGGTGACAGCGCCCTGGGGGTCCTGGTCTGCGCCTCCCGCGCGGTGCGGCACCTCACCCCGGACGAGATCGGGCTGGTGTGCTCGCTGGCCGCGTTCGGTGCCGTGGCGATCGAACGCGCGGAGCGGCTCCAGGACGCCAGGAGCGAGGTGACCGCACTCGAACTGGATGGCTTTCACGCCCGTATGACCATGGCCAGGCTCGAACAGCTCGGGGACGCCCACGGTCGCATGTTGGGCCTGCTGCTGTCCCGAGCGGACCTCGACACCGTGGCCCGGGCCGCCGCCGACGCGCTGGACGGCACCATGCAACTGCGCGATCCCGCGGGCCGTGTCATGGTGGCCACGGCCGACCTGCCGGACCTGGACGACGCCGCGGTGGCGGAGACGTCCTGGAAGGCTCACGCGGACCGCACGCCGGTGGTGCACAAGGAGGGAACCTGGGTGGTGCCGGTGCTGGCCGGTGCCGAGAACCTGGGCTTCGTCGTGATGCGCCCCAACGCCGCGCTGGTCGGGGTGGACCAGCAGCTGGTGTGTCTCGCTAGTCAGTCCTTCGCCCTCCACCTGCTCCTGCAGCGCGGTACGGCGGTGACGCAGGCGCCGGTCCACGACTCCCTCTTCGACGAACTGCTCGCCCTGTCATCGCGCGGCCCGCAGCAGGCGCGCCACCTCGAACAGCGCCTCAGCGAGATCGGCATGAACCTGGCGGAGCCGTTCGTCCTGCTGGCGGTGCGCCCCGAGAGCGGAGGATACGGACGTGCCGTCGTGTGGGCCTCCTCCTACGCCCATGGCCAGGGCGGTCTCAAGACCGTTCAGGACGGCTGCATCATGCTGCTGCTGCCCGGTTCGGACGCGTCGGCCGTCGCGCGCTCCGTGGGTGGCGAGCTGACGTCGATGCTGGATCAACCGGTGACCGTGGGCGCGGCCGGGCCGGGGCGCGGCCTGGGTGATGTCAACCGCCTGCACACGGAGGCGGTGCGCTGCCTGGAGGCGCTGATCACACTTGACGCCACCGGAAGCGCCTCGTCCCTGGAAGACCTCGGCTTCATGGGCCTGCTGTTGTCCGAGACGCACGACGCGAGCGGCTTCGTCGACTCCGTCATCGGGCCGGTGCTCGACTACGACCGCACGCATGCCACCGAGCTCACCGAAACATTGGAGGCGTACTTCGCCACGGGCTCCAGCCCGAGCAAGGCCGCGGAAACGCTCCATGTCCACCCCAACACCGTGTCGCGGCGTCTGGAACGCATCTCCGCGCTGATGGGGGAGAAGTGGCAGCAGCCGAGTCGCGTCCTGGACATTCAACTGGCCCTGCGGATGCACCGGATGAGGGTCGTACTGCGCCTCGGCTACCCGGGTGCGGACCGCTCCTGAAACCTCGGCCCGGAGCCGTCCTCCCGCAAGGCGACGTACCGCGAACCGCGGCCGGTGGCGAAGGCCGGGGTCTTCGCTGCGGGGCCTGCCGGCGGATCTCCGTCGGGCCGAAGATCCGCCGGACGGCCCCTAGCCGCAGGCGCCCAGGGCTATCGCCGTGTGCGCCACGGAGGCCAGCGTCATGTGGCGGTGCCAGCCGCGGAAGGAGCGTCCCACGAAGTCGCGCAGTCCGACCCGATCGCCGATGTGGGCGAGGTCCTGCTCTACCCGGCCGTTCAGCTTGGCCAGGCGCAGCAGCGATCCGACCGACGCGTGGGTCATGCCGGTGATCCACATCTGGGAGGGAGGCTGAGACGGGTTGGACCACTCGCCCAGCAGGAGCAGGCGCCGGGGTTTGGCTCTTATGGGGCCCGGCATGGCGACGGGGACGGCGGCGGCCATGGTGGTGCGCGCGGTGTTCCCGTGGGACGCGTCGGGCCAGGAGACAGGGATCCGTACCCCCTTGACCAGTTCGAGTATTCGCTGGGCGGGCAGCGAACCGGCCCGATGGCCCGGTAGCGCCGGATCCGCCACGGCCATCCGGCAGGACGGGCTGACCCGAATGAGGAAGGGCACTCCGCCCGTGGTCAGCTGGTCCGTCGCGGCGAAGATGTCGCCACGCCGCCGCAGGTCCAGTAGGACGGGGCGGTGCGGGATGCCCCACAGCCGTGCCATCTCCACGGCGGCGGACACGGCGCACTCCTCCGCGCTCTCCGCCCCCAGCCCCTCGGGTAGTTCAGCCTGCTCGCGCCGCTCGGGATCGTTGATCCAGGGCCCGGGGAGCACCATCCGCCAGTTGACGGGCGCGCTCAGCTCGGGGGAGGCGAGCCAGACACCGAGGGCCTGCTGGCCGCGGAAGACCTGACCCAGATGAGGCGCGAACTGCTGGTCCACGCCCACCGAGTGTCGGCCGGCCTTGGGTATGTGGATCGGCCGAACCGCCCACGCCTGCGGTGCCGCCGTGTGTTCGATGTAGTCGGCCAGGGCGATGCGCAGGGGACGCCAGTCCCAGGCGGAGCTGGAGATGAAGTGGTGCAGGCTCTGATCCACCCCGGCCCCGCCCAACCGGGCGGCGATGTTGCGGATGGACTTGCGGCCAGGTGTGGTCAGCAAACCGCGCAAGTACTGCTCCGCGCGCAGTCGGCGGTCCCTCCGGCCCAGCAGAGAGAAGATGACGGCGCTCAGTTCGTTGACGATGTCGTCGGACACCTCGGTGTCGTGGGAGGCGCCGCGCTGGTGGGGCAGTGTCGGTGTGCCGGCTAAGTCGCTTGTCCCGAGGGTCAGTGTGTTCACGATGCTCCAGCGGTATGGGGTGGGCATTGGCGGCCGCATGTCCACCATCGCTGGAATGACCCCAACCTTACGAGGTGCTCCGGGGACCTGAATGTGTGCCTCACTGCATCGATGGTCACCTGCTGCCGGAATGCGTGAACTGGGTATTGCCGTGCCGGTTGACGGGTCCTGTACGGCGTAATACGGCGCCGGTACGGGGTGTGCCGGGACAACACCGACCAGGACCGGGGTTGGGGTACGACCCCCACCCCGGCCGTGCCCGCTCACCGGATCCGCAGGTGTTCGAGGTAGGACCGCACATTGCGGCGGGTCTCGGCGACGGAGTCCCCGCCGAACTTCTCGGCCACTCGGCGTTTCCCACCGTGATCGCGACCGGGGATCCGAGGGTGAGACCGTGTCGTACCCCTCCCAGGAAGGCGACCTCGTCCCGCTCGAACTTCATCCGTGCCCCACGGCCGTACCCGAGCCGCCGCCGCGCCAGGTGGTCCGCCACCATCCCGGTGGTGATCGGCACACCGGCGGGAAGCCCCTCCAGCGTCGCGACGAGGGCCGGACCGTGGGACTCTCCCGCGGTCAGCCAACGCAGCCTGCTCAACGGTTCCCCCCGAGGCCGCTGTCGGTGAAGTCACGGTCACCGTGCAGCCAGGAGACGCTGTTCTGCATCTCCACCTGCGTCAGCGCGGAGAGCATCGCATTGCGCCCCTTGGCCGCCTCACCCGCCGGGTGGTAGAGCTCGCTGCCCATGCGCCGGGCGATCAGCTGGGCGCGTCCCGCGCGTTCATGGCGTACGGCGTTGAACTTCTCCAGGCGCTGTTCGGCGTCGTCCTCGCCCATCCCGTCGAGCAGGTCGCCGAGGACCACGGCGTCCTCCAGCGCCTGGCAGGCGCCCTGCGCCGCGTACTGCAGCATGGGATGGGCGGCGTCACCGACCAGGACGACGCGCCGGTCGGTCCAGGTCCGCACCGGGTCACGGTCGCACAGCACCCACTCGCGCCACCCTTCGCCGAGTTCGAGCAGACGGCGGGCGGTGGCGCCGATTCCGGGGAACTGGGCGAGCACGTGGTCGCGTTCGGCCTCCCGCCCGGTCACGGGCACGGTCGCCCCGTCGTCACGGGTGACCGCGAGGTTGAGGTACTTGCCGCCGCCGATGATGTAGTGCACGAAATGCCACTTGGGTCCGGCCCACAGCGTGACCGTGTTCCAGCGCAGCTCCTCCGGCACCTTCTCGATCGGGATCACCGAGCGGTAGATGGTGTGACCCGAGACGCGGGGTTCGCCGTCGCCCAGCATCGCCGCGCGCACGGTGGACCGGATGCCGTCCGCGCCGATCAGCGCCGAACCGCGGAAGGTCCTCCCGCCGGTGGTGCGTACGGTGACGCCCGCGGCGTCCTGCTCGTAGTCCTGCACCGCGGCGTCGGCGAGGAGCTCGACGCCGTCCAGCTCCTGGCAGGCGGCGAGCAGAGGCTGGTACAGGTCGCCGCGGTGCACCACCGCGTACGGGTTGCCGAACCGCTCACGGTAGGCGCCGGTCAGTTCCATGGCGGCGACCTTCTCGCCGGTGGTGCCGTCCATGAAGCGCAACTCGTCGATGAACACCGCGCGTTCGCGCACGCTCTCGCCGACGCCGAGGCGGTCGAGAGCGTGGAAGGCGTTGGGTCCGAGCTGGATGCCGGCACCGATCTCCGCGAAGGTTCCGCTGCGTTCGAGCACGGTGGTGCGGTGTCCGAACCGGGCCAGCGACAGCGCAGTCGCGAGTCCGCCGATGCCGCCCCCGGCAATGATGACGTGTGCCATGGTTCGTCCCGTTCCTTCCGGTGGTTGATGGCGTGTCACTGCCGGGCGGAGGCCGGCAGCGGATGCTGGGGGAAGAGCCGGTGCATCTCCTCGTGGAAGCCGGGGAAGGTCTTGGCGACGCAGCCGGGATCGTCCAGGGTGAGGTTTCCGGTGCGCAGGTTCAGCACGGAGAACGCCATCGCGACCCGGTGGTCGCGTTGGCAGGCGATGCGCGTCGCGGACGTGCTGCCGGGGTGCACGGTGATCCAGTCCCGCCCGGTCTCCGTGCGGATGCCCGACGCGCGCAGGTTGCGCGCGACGGCCTCGATCCGGTCCGACTCCTTCAACCGGGCGTGGCCGATGCCGCGCACGGTGATCGGCGCGTCGGCCAGCGGCGCGATCGCCGCCAGCGTCATGAAGGTGTCGGAGATCTCGCCCATGTCCACGGTGAACCCGCCTCTGAGCACGCCGGTTCCGGTGACCGTGGTCGCGTCCGGGCCGCGCCGTACGCGGGCTCCGGTGCGCTCCAGTACGTCGACGAAGCGCACATCGCCCTGAAGGCTCCCCAGGCCGAGGCCGTCCACGGTGACGCTGCACCCTGTGACGGCCGCGGCAGCGAAGAAGTAGGAGGCGGTGGAGGCATCTGGTTCGATGCGCAGATCGGCGGCGCGGTAACCGGTGGGGCGGACGGTGAACTCACCGGGGAAGTCCTCGGCCACCTCGGCGCCGAAGTGCCGCATCAGCGCGATCGTCATGTCGATGTAGGGGCGGCTGACCATCTCCCGCACCCGGACCAGCAGGGGGGTGCGCAGGAGCGGGCCCGCCATGAGCAGCCCGCTCAGGAACTGGCTGCTGAGCCCGCCGTCAACGTCCAGGCTGCCGCCGTCGAGACCTCGTGACCGCACCCGCAGGGGCAGCGTCCCGCCCGGGGCGGTGTCCACCAGGGCGCCCAGGCGGCGCAGCGCGTCGGCGAGCGGGGCCACGGGGCGGGCGGTGAGTTGTGCGCTGCCCTCGAACACGAAGTCGCCGTGGCCCGTGGCCGCCAGCGGCGGCAGGAAGCGCGCCGCCGTGCCCGCGTCCGCGCACCAGATCCGGCCGTCGCCGTCCGGCCCGCAGCCGATGCCGGTGACCCGCCAGGCGCTGTTGTCGGGCAACGACTCCACATGGGAGCCCAGTTGGGGCAGCGCGTCGCGGAACGCCACGGTGTCCTCGCTGACGAGAGGGGCGGCGAGCACGCTGGTCGCGTCGGCCGCGGTGGCGAGCAGTAGCGCTCTGTTCGTGAGGGACTTCGAGCCCGGGACACGGGCGTTGAGCGCACGGGGCGGTGCGATGGGGGTGTTCATTGCTGTCCTTCGTCGTCGGGGGAGGCCGGGCGGCCGTCCCCGGCTCGTGGGACCCGCGTCCGGGCGCGGATCCCACGGCGGTCAGGAGTCGGCCGGTTCGAGCGCGAGTCCGCGCCCGGCGAGTGCCGCCACGGCGAACTCACCCTCCACGGTGGCCTCCACGGCGAAGGCGTACCGCTCGGTCGGCGGATAGCCGATCAGCTGGGCAGCCCGGTTGGGCAGCGGGGCCTCCGCGGCCTGCCGGGACTCCCAGAGCAGCACCGCACCCCACCGGTCGGCGCCGGCGTCGGAGATCCAGAACTTCAACCGCAGTCCGGGCACCTGTGCGAAGCGATCCACCGCCTCCTCGCGCAGGAAGCCGCGCAGCGACTCGACGGTGTGCTCCGAGCGCGCCAGATCCCACCAGACGATCACCGCGTGCATGCGCCGGACACCTCCTGGAGCAGCGAGCCGATGATGCTCGGCCCGGCCACGGTCAGGACGGACTCGGCGTGGAACTGCATCGAGGCGAACCCGGCCGCCCGCAGCGCGTGCACCTCGCCCGTGGCCGCGTTCCGGCTGACCTCCACCCTGCCGTGCACCGGGTGCTCGAAGGAGTCCGTGGCGCACCGGGCGGCGAAGGTGTTGTAGAAGCCCACACGTGCCGTCCTGCCGAACAGGTCGATCTCGTGCTGGGCACCCTGGTTGGGCACCTCGCGGCGCACCAGGTCCAGGCCGAGCAACGTGCTGAGCACCTGATGGCTCAGGCACACCGCGAGGAAGGGCCGCCGCTCGTCGAGGAGCCGGGCCGCCGCCGAGCGCAAATGTGCGATCTTCGGGTGCGTCGTCTCCCGCGGGTCGCCCGGACCCGGACCCATGACGACCAGGTCGTGGTCGGCGAAGTCGTACGGCTCGTCGAAGCGGTGGATGTCCACTTCGCAGCCCAGCGACCGGATCTGGTGCGCGATCATCTCGGTGAACGTGTCCTCGGCATCGACCACCAGGACCTTGCGTCCGGTCAGCGGGCCGGTGAGCGGACCGGGATCGGCCGTGTCCTTCAGCCAGAAGTGCGCGATGCCGTCGTTGCGCGCGTCGAGCGCCTCGCGCACCGCGGGGTGCGACCCGAACCGGGTGGGCTCGGCCCCGCCAAGCGCCGCCAGCAGCCCCGCGGCCTTGGCACGGGTCTCCTGCACCTCGGAGGCCGGGTCAGAGTGGCGCACCAGAGTCGCGCCCACCCCGATCCGCATCACTCCGGCCGAGTCGATGTCGGCGGTCCGGATCAGGATCGAGGAGTCAAGGGTGCGCCCGCCCGCGGCATCGCGCCCGATGAGGGCGACCACCCCGCTGTAGTAGCCGCGCCCGGCCGGCTCGTAGCGGCTGATGACCCGGGCGGCGCTCTCCAGCGGGGAGCCGGTCACCGTCGGCGCGAACAGGGTCTCGCGCAGGATGTCGCGCACATCGCGGTCGGTGCGGCCCTCGATGAAGTACTCGGTGTGCGCCAGACGCGCCATCTCCTTGAGGTACGGCCCCCTCACACGGCCGCCCTCGGGGCAGATCCGGCCCATCATCTTCAGCTCTTCGTCGACCACCATGTACAGTTCGTCGGCCTCCTTCGTGTCGGCGAGGAAGGCCAGAACGCCGTCGAGGTCCGGGCCGGACACGGGGTAGCGGTAGGTGCCGCTGATGGGGTTCATCACGGCACGGCCGTCGCGGACGCTGATGTGCCGCTCGGGAGTGGCTCCGACGAACGTCCGCTCACCGGTGTGGACGAGGAACGTCCAGTAGGCGCCCGTCTCCCGCTCGACCAGTCGGCGGAAGAACGACAGCGCGTCCGGCACGCCGAAGTCCGGCAACTGGGCGACGAAGGACCTCTTCATCACGAAGTTGGCGCCCTCGCCCGTACCGATTTCGTCGGAGACGATGCGACGCACCGTCTCGGCGTACGTGTCGTCGTCGATGTCGAAGTGGTCCTCGGTCACCTTCACCGGATGGTTCGGCAGCAGTCCCAGGGTGTCGCGCAACGAGAGCGAGGCATGCTCGCCCACCTTCATCGCCAGGAGCGGCCGGCCGTCGTTCGGAGCGGCGAAGCCGCGTTCGGCCAGCTGCCGATAGGGGATGAGCACCAGTAGTTCCTGGTGGGTGCCGGTCCCCGGCGCTTCGTCGAGTTCGAGCTCGGCGATCGTGGCGACCTCGGTCACCTCACCGGTCAGCACCTCGAGAGCGTCTTCTCCTGCTGCCTCGGGACGGTGCAGCAGGGCGAAGGCCTCCGTCGAGCCGTCGAGGATGCGCGACAGCAGCAGCACGCCGTCCTGCGTTGTCATGGGGTTCCTTTCGCCTTCGGGCGCGCTCAGTGCGTCGCCGTGGTGGCTGCGTTCAGCCCGGTCAGTACCGCCTGGGCCGTCACGACCTTGGCGGCGCGCTCGGCGGCGTAGGTGAGTGCCAGTTGGTGGTACTGGGCGGAGAAGTCGGCGACCGCGTCGGCCACGACGAACGGCTGGATGTCGTTCGTGTACGCCTCCACCGCGGTCATCAGGACCCCCACGTGCGCGTAAACGCCGCAGATGATCAGCTGGTCGCGGTGCCGCTCACGCATCCGGGCCAGGAGGTCGGTCTTGAAGAAGGCGCTGTAGCGCCACTTGGTGAACGTCCAGTCGCCGTCGTCGGGCTCCAACGGCGCGACGACCTGGCGGTGCTCGGGTGTGGCCTGCATGCCGGGGCCCCAGAAGTCCTTGAGGAGCCCGCGCTGTTCGGGTGTCATGCCGCCGGGCTGCGCGGTGTAGGCGACGGGGATGTCCAGCTCCTTGGCCCGCGCGCGCAGCCGCGCCGTGTTGTCCACCAGGGCCCGGCCGAGTTCGGTGGTGCGCGGGAACGGCTTGAGGAAGTACTCCTGCATGTCGTGCAGGAGCAGCACCGCGCGCCGGGGGTCCGGTTGCCAGTCGACCGAGTTCCGGGGTAGCCGCCCCTCGGTGGGCATGGAGTACGGCTGGATGGGGGGGATTCCGGGCATGGGCCGGCTCCTTTCGTTCTCAGACACCGAGGGTGGCTCCGCCGTCCACGGTCAGTTCGTGCATCGTGATGTGCCCGGCCTCGTCCGACAGCAGGAAGGCGACGGTCCGCGCGATGTCCTCGGGGCTGGCCACCTTGCCCAGCGGGATCCCGACCCGGTACTGCTCGGGGTTGCCCGCGATCGAGGCCTTGGCGGCGGTGTCGGCGGTGTGCATGCCGCGCAGCATCATGGTGTCGGTGGAGCCGGGGGCCACCACGTTGCAGCGGATGCCCCGGTGCGCCACTTCGAGGCCCAGGCACTTGGTGAACGCGGTCGCCGCCGCCTTGGAGGCCGCGTAGGCGGCCATCTCGGCGCGCGCGGTGCCCGCGGCGTTGGACGCGACGGTGACGATGGCGCCGGTGCCGCGATGGACCATGCGGTTGACCACGGCGCGCGACACGTGGAACACGCCGGTGGCGTTCACGGCGAACGTGGCGTTCCAGTCCTGGTCGGACAGGGCGCGGGCCTGGCCGAGATGCAGCACACCGGCGGCGTTCACCAGGTGCGACACCGGGCCGAGGCGGGTCTCGACCTCCTCGACCAGTTCGTCCACGGCGGAACTGGAGGTGACGTCGGCGGCGAAGCCGGTCACCATCAGCCCCTCCGTGCGCAGAGCGGCGGCCGTGGCGGCGATCCGCTCCGCGTCGAGGTCCACGGCGGCGACCGTCGCCCCGCGCTCGGCGAGCAACCGGACGACGGCCTGCCCTATGCCGCCGGCCGCTCCGGTGACCAGGGCGATGGTTCCTTCCACGGTTCCAGCCTCCTGAGTGAGTTGGGTGCTAGGGCCGGTAGGGCCCCGACGGCGAGGAGTCAGCCCCGCCAGGCCGAGGTCACCTCGATGGCCTGCTGCGGGTTCAGCCGCGGGTCGCAGAAGCTCAGGTACTTGTCGCCGATGCGGTGCAGGTCGACCGTGTCCGAGACGCACTCGGTGACCGCGTCGGGAGTCGTCTCCAGGTGCAGGCCCGCCGCGACGCCGCCGCCCGTGCGCACCGCCTCCTGGAACGCGCGGACCTCCCGCACCACGGTCTCGACCAGGCGGGTCTTGAGTCCCTCGGGGCCTGAGACGGTGTTGCCGTGCATCGGGTCCGACAGCCACAGGACCGGATGGCCGGCCCGGGTGACGGCTTCCACCAGGGCGGGCAGCTTGCGCGGGGCGTTCTCGGCACCCATCCGTGCGATCAGGGTGAGTCGGCCGGGGCTGCGTTCGGGATCCAGGCGCTCGCACAGTCCGAGCAGTTCCTCGGCCGTCATGCTCGGCCCGACCTTGACGGCGACCGGGTTGGCCACGGCGGCGAGCAGGGCGACGTGGGCGCCGTCCAGCTGCCGGGTGCGTTCGCCCACCCACGGCCAGTGGGTGGAGGCCATCAGCAGCGAGCCGTCGGGTTCGCGTCGCAGCATGGGCAGTTCGTAGTCGAGCAGCAGCGCCTCGTGGCTGGTCCACACCGGCACGCCGTACTCCGGGCGACGGCCGGCGGTGCCGCGCCAGCCCAGGTAGTGCATGGTGTCGCTGGCGGCCCGGTAGCCGGAGAGCAGGTGGTCGGGGTCGGGGCGGCGCAGTTCGGGGTCGGGCTCGGGCCGGTTGACCATGTGGCCCCGGTAGACGGGCAGTTCGACGCCGTGCACGGTCTCGGTCGGGTTCGAGCGGGGCTTGCCGAACTGTCCGGCGAGCCGGCCCACCCGCAGCACCGGCCGGCCGGACGCGAGCTTCATCATCCCCGCGAGCACATCGAGCAGTGCCGTCTTGCGCGCGACGTCCTCGGGCGCCGCTTCGGCCGGGTCCTCGGCGCAGTCGCCGGCCTGCACGATCTGCAGATGGCCGGCCGCGGCCTCGCGCAGCAGGGACCCGAGGCGGTGCACGGCCTCGATGTCCACGAGGGCGGGCATGCGCCGCAGATGGGCTCGGGCCTGGTCAAGACGTGGGTGGTGAGCCCAGTCGGGCTGTTGGAGGGCGGGCAGGGAGCGAACGTAGGACTCAATGTCGGTCATCAGATTCCCTTGGCGGGCATGTCGGAGTCACTCCGGCTGATGGCGGGCTCGGCGTGTGTGAGGCGGCACGGGCTTCGTGCGTGTCGGCAAGGTGCCGGCCTGGTGGTGACGTGCGTCGTCCGGTGGGCTCACATCCGGGTTCGGACGGCGGACACCACTGTTGAGAGGCGCGTCCGCAGCCGCAACGCGATGACGCATAGTCCGTCGCAACCGGTCGTAGTCCGTCGCAACCGTTCGTAGTCCGTCATGTCGCATCGACATTCGGAAGTTGGTCATCCGTCAGGCCGAACCTGGCGGTGGCCGGAGGCTGTTGTGACGAATTCCGCCGAGTGTGACAGAGTCCGCCGCCCGCTCTGCGGGGCGACCGCGCTTGTGCCCAGAATGCAGCCAGTCCCCCCGCCCGGTGCCCGACCAGGAGGAGACCCGTACGACGGCGGATTCCCGCACTTCCGCTCCTACACGCGCGACTGGGCCGACGATCTGCTCGACAGCCTCGCCAGGGCGCCGCAGGTCGACTGAACCCGGGGCCGCTGCACGGCCCTTACCGGACCTGGCCGAAAGGAAGCTCTCCGATGCCCGCTGCCAACCCCCTCCTCGAACTGCCTTACGGCACCGTGCCCGGCCCCGACGAATTCCTCCGTGCCGCGATCCGCTGGCACTTCTCCAAGGAGACCGGGGCGCCGTTCTGGCTCGACCGCGTCGGCCGACTGGACTTCGACCCCATCGAGACCATCCGGACCTTCGACGATCTGAAACTCTTCCCGAACTTCGCCAACGAACTGCGGGACGTGCGCGCCGAAGACCTGATCCCGCGCGGCTACGGAGCCCGCCCGAAGATCGTCGGCGTCTTCGACAGCGGCGGCACCACGGGCGCGCCCAAGCGCGTCGTCATGCTCCAGGAGTGGGTGGACATGCTGCTCGCCCACAGCAACGCCCAACTGGACGCGCACGGCGTGCCGCGCGACGTGAACTGGCTGCTGGCCATCCCGTCCGGGCCGCACATGGTCGGTGCCTCCTTCCAGCAGATGGTCGCCCAGCGCGGCGGCCTGTCCTTCGCCGTCGACGTCGACCCGCGATGGGTGAAGAAGATCATCGCGCGGGGCGACCAGGGCGAGGCCGACGCCTACACCGAGCACCTCATCGACCAGATCCAGCATCCGCTGCGCTCGCAGGACATCGGTGTGCTGATGCTCACGCCGCCGGTGCTGGAACGGCTTTGCCGCCGCGACGAACTCGTCGAGCTGGTCCGGGAGAAGGTCAAGGCCATCATGTGGGTGGGCACCCAGCTCGACCCCGACACCCGGAACCTGTACCGCACCGAGCTGTTCCCCGACGCGGTGCTCTGCAGCGGCTTCGGCAACACCATGACGCTCGGTCACGTCACCGAGCGGCCCGGACTGGGCGACGACGACCCCTGTGTCTACGACCCGTTCTCGCCGTACATGACCTACAACGTCGTCAACCTGGAGGAGCGGCGGCCGGTCGAGTACGGCGAACGAGGCCGCGTCGTGATGCACTACGTCGGCAAGAGCCTGTTCCTGCCCAACAACGTGGAGCGGGACGAGGCCACCCGCATCCGCCCCCTGCCGGGCCAGGTCGGCGACTCGGTCGCGGACATCGCACCGGTGCGGGAGTTCGACGACGAGAAGGTCATCGAGGGGGTGTACTGATGCCGGAGGCCGAGCCGTACATGCTGGACGCGCTGGGCCCCCGGGGCCCGTACCGCGCGCGCAACCGCGATGCCGTCACCGACACGGCCGGCCTGGCGGTCGCCGAACTCAGCCTCGTTCCCAAGCTGTTCGTCACCCGGGCGCTCGCCGCGCTGCACCGGGCGACTCCGCTGCCGCGTGAGCGGCGCCTGGCCGCCCTGGCCCGCGCGGCCGGTGTCTTCCGTGAGGGCGTGGTGCACGGACTCACGTACGAGCAGTACGAGCGCACCGTCACCCGGGTCTCAGGGATCCCCCTGTCCGCCGTGCGCTCCGCCGCTGACGAGATCGCCGACTCCGCGCGCCGCGCCCTGGCCGGGGCCTACGGCGCGCTGCCCGGCGGTGCCGTGCTGGACTGGCAGGACGCGCGCACACGCACCGGCAGCGCGGTGTGGACACGGCGCGGAGAGGTGCTCGCCGTGAACGCGGCGGGCAACCACCCGGCGCCTCACGCCCTGTGGCTGGAGGCGCTCGCGCTGGGCTTCCGCGTCGCGATCAGGCCCTCGCGCCGGGAGCCGTTCACCCCGCACCGGCTGGTCGCCGCGCTGCGCACGGCCGGGTTCGGCGAGGACCACGTGGTGCTGCTGCCCACCGACCACGCGGTGGCCGACGAGGTGATCACCGGCGCCGACCTGTCGCTGGTGTACGGCGGCGACGACGTCGTCCGCCGGTACGCCGGCGACCCCAACGTCCTGGTGCAGGGGCCGGGCCGGGCGAAGATCCTGGTTACCGCCGGGACGGACTGGCGGGTCCACCTGGACACCATGGTGGACTCGATCGCGCACCACGGCGGCATGAAGTGCGTCAACGCGACCGCGGTCTTCGTCGAGGGCGATCCGGCGCCGGTGGCACATGCGCTGGCCGAGCGTCTCGCAGCACTACCCAGCCTGTCGGCCGACGACGAGAAGGCGGGCCTGCCCGTGCAGTCACTGGAGCGGGCGCGGGCCCTCGAACGGCATCTGCTGGAGCGGGCCGAGGGAACCACCGCACACCTCGGCGGCGGGGGAATCGTGGATGAACTCTCCGACGGCCAAGCGGTGTTGCGTCCGGCCGTCTTCGAGGTGCCGCATCTCCAAGGCGGCTGGCACGCCGTCGAACTGCCCTTCCCCTGCGTGTGGGTGGCGCCCTGGACCCGTACCGACGGGGTCGGCGCGCTGAGTGACTCACTCGTCGTCGGTGTGCTCGCCGACGGGGAGGTGCCGGACGCCGACGTCGAGTTGATCGGGGAGCTGGTCGCCGACCGGACCGTGGCCAACGTCTACGTCGGCGACCGCCCCACCCACTGGATGGACCGCAGCGTGCCGCACGACGGCTACCTCGGCGAGTTCCTGATGCGCAGCAAGACCGTCATCCGTGGTTGAGCGAGGCCGTGCGTCCTCAGCCGACCATCTCATTCTCAAGGAGCAGATCGTGCCTTCTGGTGACGCAATCGTCGGTACCGCGCCCGCGGCAGCGGCGGGTGAGTTCGCCCTGGGCGGTGAACTCGTCATCCACAGGATGGGGTTCGGAGCCATGCAGCTTCCCGGCCCCGGGGTTTGGGGCCCGCCGAAGGATCGCGCGCGGGCGGTCGCGGTGGTCCGGCGCGCGGTGGAACTGGGCGTCAACCACATCGACACCAGCGACTACTACGGCCCGTACATCGCGAACGAGATCATCCGCGAAGCCCTCCATCCCTACGACGACGACCTGATCATCGTGACGAAGGTGGGTGCCTTCCGCACCCCGGAGAAGGCCTGGCCGGCGGCGCTGAAGCCGGAGCAGCTGCGCAGGGCCGTGTACGACAACCTCCGTGGCCTGGGCCGTGACCACCTGGACGTGGTGAATCTGCGGATCGTGGAGGAGGGCGGCGGTCTCGGCCCGGACGATTCGATCGCCGAACCCTTCGGCGCGCTCGCCCAACTGCGCGAGCAGGGCCTCATCCGGCACCTCGGGGTCAGCAATGTCACCGCCCGGCAGCTGTCCGAGGCCCGTGAGATCGCCCCGGTCGTCTGCGTGCAGAACGAGTACAACGTCCTGCGGCGCCGCGACGAGGACATCATGCAGACCTGCGCCCAGGCGGGGATCGCGTTCATGCCCTTCTTCCCGCTGGGGACGTTCACCCTTCAGCACGAGAAGGACGTCGCGACGGACACGAAGGTGCCGCAGCAGGTGCCGCTGGACGCCCAGGCCATCCACGCCGTGGCGCGGCGTCGCGGTGCCACCCCCTACCAGGTGGCCCTCGCCTGGCTGCTGCAGCACTCCGCGAACATCTGCTGCATTCCCGGAACCTCCAGCCCCGATCACCTGGAGGAGAACATCGAGGCGGCCGGCCTGCGTCTGTCGGAGGTTGACGTGAAGGAACTGGACTCGCTCCACGGCGACGCCGAATGAATTCCCGTGAACGATTCGACGGAGGGTGCGGCCGGTGAGTCTGGGATTCTTCGCGGGTCAGAACAAGAACGAGGTCGTCATCGTTCCCCCCGGGGAAGGGCCGAGCAGGTGGGCATTCGGCGACCGGTACACCGTCAAGTCCGGTGAGCACAACACCGGGAAGTCGCTGTTCCTCATCGAGGCGCTCGTCCCGGAGGGCGGTGGCCCGCCGCTGCACGTCCACCACTGGGAGGAGGAGGCCTTCTACGTCCTGGAGGGCAGTGTGGAGTTCCGGGACAAGAACGGCACGCACGACGCCCCGGCGGGGAGCTTCATCTTTGTTCCGCGGGGTACGGAGCACGCGTTCAAGAACACCTCCGAAGAGCCCGCCAAGATGCTGTTCATGACGATTCCCGGAGGCAAGGAAAGGTTCTTCCTGAACGTCGGCGTTCCCGCGGAGGACGACACGCCGCCGCCTTCGGAGGAGCAGCGTCTGAAAGACGTGGCCTACGGCTATGAGATGGGCCCCGAATTCGGTGACGAGTACCTGGAGTAGCCCCCGGCACCGAAGTGGTAAAGGCACGTACGACTGATCCGACCGCCGATCTGGGAGTTTCAATGTCACGCAACGGAAAACAGCCTTCACGCCGTTCGGTCCTCGCTGCCACAGGCGCGGTGGCCGGCGTTTCCGCACTCGGCGTCGCACGGCCGGCCTCGGCCGCGGCCGCCCCGAGCCCGGCCTCGGCCGCCCCGAAGGTCACGCCGCAGGACGCGCCCCCCTTCGTCACCCCCGCGGTCCGCCCCGGGGACGCGCGGTACGCGGACCTCACCGTCGGCCTGAACCAGCGCTGGACCGCGGCGCCGAACCGAATACACCTCGTCTCCACCACCGAGCAGGTCGTCAGCGTCGTCGCGGAGGCCGCGGCGGCGAAGAGGCGGGTGTCGGTCCGCAGCGGCGGGCACTGCTACGAGGACTTCGCCTACAACTCCGCGGTCGAAGTGATCGTCGACATGTCGGAGATGAACCGCGTGTACTTCGACGCGGACAAGAACGCGTTCGCGGTCGAGCCGGGAGCCACGCTCGGCAAGGTCTACGACCGTCTGTACCGCGGCTGGGGCGTGACCGTCCCCGGCGGCATGTGTTACTCGGTGGGTGCCGGCGGGCACGTGGCCGGAGGCGGCTGGGGGCTGCTGGCCCGCCGCGACGGCCTGATCGTGGACCACCTGTACGCGGTCGAGGTCGTGACGGTGGACGCCTCGGGGACCGCCAAGGCGGTGGTCGCCACGCGTGACGACACCGGCCCCCTGCGGGACCTGTGGTGGGCGCACACGGGCGGCGGCGGCGGAAGCTTCGGGATCGTCACCCGCTACTGGTTCCGCTCCCGGACGGCCACGGGGACCGACCCCTCGGGCCTCCTGCCGAAGCCGCCGGCCGAGGTCCTCGTCAGCCTCATATCCTGGCCGTGGGCGAAGATGACGCAAGCGGACTTCACCACGCTGGTGCGCAACTTCTGCGCCTGGCACGAGGCCCACGGCGCCCCGGGGGACACCGGGGGACTGCTCTCCCTGCTCACCCTGAACCACATCTCGAACGGGGAGATCGCGCTGCTCACGCAGCTGACGGGGGACACCCCGAACGCGGACGCCGTGCTCAAGAACTTCCTGGACCAGATCACCCGGGGCATGTCCATCCCTCCCGAGACGCCGTCGGAGAACGGGAGTGCGGACGGGCCGCTCGCCAACTTCCTCGTGCCTCGGCGCTGGAGCTGGCTGAAGGCGACGCACTACCTCGGCACCAGCAACCAGGTGATGACGAACCCCGTGCTGCGTGGCGACGAGAAGTCCGCCTACCACCGCCGCGGCTACACCGACCGGCAGATCGCCGCCCTCTGGCAGCACTTGCGCTCCAACGACCTGGACAACCCGATGGCGCAGGTCGTCGTGAGCTCCTACGGCGGGCAGGTGAACGCCGTGGGGACGGCGGACACGGCGCAGGCGCACCGCGACTCGGTGTTCAAGGTGCTGTACCAGACCAACTGGACCGAGGCGGGGAAGGACCAGGTCAACCTCGCCTGGCTGCGCAGCGTGTACCAGGACGTGTACGCGGAGACGGGCGGTGTGCCGGTACCCAACGCCCAGACCTCCGGGTGCTTCGTGAACTACTGCGACATCGACCTCAACGACCCGCAGTACAACGGCTCTTCGGTGCCCTGGCACGACCTCTACTGGGGCGGCAACTACCGGCACCTCCAGCAGGTCAAGGCCTACTGGGACCCGACCGACTTCTTCCGGCACGGTCAGTCGATCCGACTCCCCTGACGCGGCCGCGCCATCGCAGATGCCCCGGGTTCAGCGGAACCCGGGGCATCTGCCCGTCGGGTTCACCGTGGAGCCGGCATGGACGCCGCTCGCAGCACGGCGTCCAGGAGCCCGGGAAAGCGCTGCTCCAGGTCGTCGCGGCGCAGGGTCAAGGTGTACTCGCGCCCGATCGCCTCCTGCCGGATGAGCCCTCCCTCGCGCAGGACCCGCCAGTGGTGGGTGAGCGTGGACCTGGGGACGCCGTCGAGCAGGCTCCCGCACGGCGTGGGGCCGGACACGGCGAGGGTGCGCACCACCTTGAGGCGCATCGGGTTGCTCAAGGCGGCGAACACGTCCTCGAGTTGGATCTGATCGGTCTTCGGGTGACGGAGTCCCATCACGCCATACTACGAACATATGCGAACCGTGCGTCCGTGGCCACACCGGGTCACGAGTCCGCCTTGCGATCCTCATCTCTACGATGGTACGAGTAGATACGTAACGTCAGCTGGCCGGTGCGGACGGCGATCGACCCGTCAGTGAGCACGCTCCCGGCAAGGAGTGACCGTGCTTCGCCATCGCCGCCGTCTTCACGCGGTGGTGGTGCGGGGTGCCCACCCCACCAACCCGCTCAGCACGAAGGTGAGGAAACACAGTGAAGCAACGCTCATCCCACCCCTCGGACGAAGCGGTCACCTGTGAGGTGGTGATCGTGGGTGGTGGTCCCGTCGGGATGCTGCTCGCCCATGAGCTGGCGCTGCAAGGCGTCCGGCCCTTGGTGGTGGAGAAGCTCCCGGTGCCCTCCGGGGTGTCGAAAGCCGGGACGCTGCACGCCCGCACCGTGGAGAGCCTGCATCGCCGTGGGCTGCGCGAAGCCGTGCAGCCGCGGCCGGTGCGCGGCCGACAGACCAGCGTCCCGTTCCACTTCGCGGGAATGTTCGACCTCGATCTCGCCGAGGTGAGCTCGGAGGGCCCCGTCATCGTCGGAAGCCCCCAGGCGTACGCCGAGCGCGTCTTCGCCGAGCGGGCCGAGGCGCTGGGGGCGAGGATCCTGCGTGGCCAGGAGTGCACGGGCGTCCACGAGGAGGAGGGCCGCGTCCGCGTGGACCTCCAGGGTGCGGACGGGACCCGGCATCACGTCACCGCACGGTGGGTGGTCGGCTGCGATGGGGTGCGCAGTGTCGTCCGCCGCGCCGCGGGAATCCCCTTCACCGGCACGCCCGCCACCGTGTCGGCGCTGATGGGGGAGGTGCGCCTGCTGGATCCCTGGAGCGCGCCGGCGGGCTGGCAGCGCACGCCACGGGGTTGGACCCTGGTGTGGCTGAACCCCGTCGGGCACAGCCGGGTGTGTACCTACGACTTCCGGGGCCCCGTGCAGGACCGCCACGCGCCCGTGACCTTCGAGGAGTTGCGGGAGGAGACGGAGCGCATCGCGGGTCGCCCCGTGCCGATGGCGGATGCCCGCGACCTCACGAGGTTCAGCGACGCGGCGCTCCAGGCCGAGAGCTACCGCCAGGGTCGCGTCCTGCTGGCCGGAGACGCCGCCCATGCCCACTTCCCCATGGGCGGGCAGGGTTTGAACACGGGCCTGCAGGACGCCATCAACCTGGGGTGGAAGCTCGCGGCCGAGGTCAAGGGGTGGGCGCCCCCCGGCTTGCTGGACACCTACGCCGCCGAACGGCGTCCCGTGGCGGCGCGCGTTCTGTACAACGTGCGGGCCCAAGTGGCACTCATGCACCCGGGGGTGCTCACGGACTCGTTGCGGGAACTGTTCCGCGAAACGATGCACCTGCCGCAGGTGAACCGGTTCCTCACGGGAATGCTCAGCGGCACCGACATCAGCTACGACGTGCGCGTTCCCGACGACGCCCTCGCCGGGACCTTCGCTCCGGACATACGGGTGAAGACCGCCCAGGGCTCCACGAGCCTCGCCGCCCTGCTGTCCGACGGGCGGCCGTTGCTGATCCACACGGTCCAGGCGGCCGGGCAGGCCGATCTGCTCGCGCCGTGGTCCGACCGGCTGTCCATCGTCGAGGTGGTGCCGGAGCCCTCCTCCGCGATGCAGGCTCCGGCGCTCCTGATCCGACCGGACGGCTACATCCTCTGGAGTTCGCCGGGACGGCGAGCACGGACCCCGGGACTGGTCGAGGTGGCCACGGAATGGTTCGGCGGACCGGCGTAGGGCGTGCCCGGGTTTCCGGCGGCCGCCGTACGCCACCCGTCGGGACACGGGGCGGCGTACGGCCGGGGGCGAGCCTCCTCTTGGTTCCGATCGGTCGCCGTGCCCCCCCCCGGGGGCGATGCCGGCCCGGGTGAGCGCGGTCAGACGGGTTCCTCGGGCACGGGCCCCAGCGTCCGGATCGCGACGTCGATCGCGGTGGTCAGACGCGCGAGGTCATGGCCGGCGCGCTCCCGTACCCGCAGTCCGAGCACCGTGGTGAACAGCAGTTCCGCGGTGGCGTCGATGTCGAGGTCGGTGGGCAGTTCGCCGTGGTCACGTCCTTCGGCCAGCAGCGACCGCAGTGCCTGCCGGGTGGTCTCGAAGGCGGCGTCGGTCCGCTGACGGACCTGGTCGTCGGTGGTACCGAGTTCGGTGGCCGTGTTGACCACGAAGCAGCCCCGGCCGCCCTGGCCGTCGGCCGGGCAGGTGACCAGCCACAGCATCCATTCCCGCAGCACTTCTCTGACCGGACGGTCACCCGCGTGCAGGCGCTGCCGGGCCTCGGTCGACTCGGTGGCCCGATAGTGGTCCAGCGCGCGCAGGAACAGCGTGTGCTTGTCCGTGAACGTTCGGTACAGGCTGCTGGGCGTGAGCTGCAGCTCGTCACCCAGATCGCGCACCGAGGTGGCGTGATAACCGCGTCTCCAGAACAGCTCGGTCGCCGAGATGACCGCGTTCTGCTCATTGAACTGTCGGGGGCGTGCCATGTCCTCACCTTACCCAGCTTGTGGAGCGATCGCTCCCATACTAGGCTTCCGTTATTGGGAGCGATCGCTCCCAATCGAATGAAGGGGACGGTACGGTGACGACCGCAGAACAGAGCTCATCCCAGGTGAAGGGCTTAGAGGCCCCGCAGGCGAATCACTGGCTGGCGGTCAGCGCGGTGGCCTTGGGGACATTCCTGCTGGTGAGCGCCGAGCAGCTGCCGATCGGCCTGTTGACCTCCGTGGGGTCCGCGCTGTCGGTCTCGGAAGGGACAGCCGGGCTGATGGTGACGGTGCCCAGTCTGGTCGCCGCGTTCGCGGCGCCGCTGGTGCCGATGCTCGTCAGGGGAATGGACCGGCGGATCCTGCTGCTCGGGCTGATGGCGCTGATGACCCTTTCCAACGTGGCCTCGGCCGTGGCGCCGAACTTCGGCGTCCTCGTGGCCTCCCGGGTCGTGGTCGGCGTGGCGATCGGAGGCTTCTGGGCCGTCGCCAGCGGCCTGGCCGTCCGGCTCGTGGCGGCCGAGAACGTACCGAAGGCCACCGCGATCATCTTCGGTGGTGTCGGAGCCGCGAACGTGTTCGGCGTCCCGCTCGGCACCCTGGTCGGCGACTTCGCCGGCTGGCGCGTCGCCTTCGCGGCGGTGAGTGCCCTCGCGCTCGTCGCGCTGGTCGCGCTGCTGGTCGTGCTGCCCTCACTGGTCGCCTCGCAGCCCATCCGGCCGCGTCTCCTGGCCGAGCAGTTCCGCAACCCCGGAGTGCGCATCGGCATCATCGCGACGATCTTCATCGTGTTCGGGCACTTCTCGGCCTACACGTTCGTGAGCCCGGCACTGCAGAAGCTGTCGGGCATCGACGAGGGCTACGTCGGTCCGCTGCTGTTCGGATTCGGTGTGGCGGGCATGATCGGCAACTTCGTCGCCGGCTCGGCGCTCTCCCGCAAGGTGCACCGGAGCGTGCTGGCCATCGCCCTGTCCCTGACGGTCGCGATGCCGCTCTTCGTGCTGCTGGGCCGGACGACGATCACCGGCATCATCCTGCTCATCGTCTGGGGTCTGGCCTACGGTGGCGTGTCCGTGGGCCTGCAGACGTGGATGATCAAGGCCGCTCCGCAGGCCGTGGAGGCCGCCTCCTCCCTGTGGGTGGCGGTGTTCAACCTGTCGATCGGCCTCGGCGCGCTGGTCGGCGGCGTCATCGTCGACGCGCTCAGCGTGCAGGGCGTCCTGTGGCTCGGCGGCGCCTGCGCCCTGGTGGCCGCCCTGGCGATCTGGAGCGCCCGCTCCAACGAGAGCGTGCGATGAGTGCCCTGTGGCCTCGACAGCTCTCGTCGTGCTGCGATCCCGCTCGGGTTGACGTCGAGCGATGAAGTCCGCCCCCGGGCCCGTTCACAGACGGTGTGAACAGGCCCGGGCCCGTTTGTCGCCGGTCAGGTGCGGGTGGCGGTGACGAGGTGGTAGTCGAGGAGGCCGGAGCGCCAGGCGGGGAGGAAGTTGCGGGACCAGTGGGAGGTGGGGACGGCGTCGGCGAGGTAGCGGTCGAAGCCGGGCCAGACGTGCTGGCCGATGGAGTCGGTGGTGATGTCGGTGAAGCCGGCGTCGGTGAGGTCTGTGGTGAAGGTGTCGAGGGGGTGGGCGATGTCGAGGCTGTCGGCGAAGCTGGCGAGGAGGATCTTGAGGCGTTCGGCGACGTCGGGGCCGGGGGCGCTGAAGAAGGTGGTGACGACGAGTCGGCCGCCGGGGCGCAGGACGCGGGCGGTCTCGTGGGCGAAGCCGGTGAGTTCGCGGAAGTGCTGGGCGGCCTCGACGGAGTAGACGCCGTCCAGGGAGCGGTCGGGGAAGGGGAGTTCGTCGGCCGAGCCGAGGGTGTAGGCGAGCCGGTCGGGGAAGGTGGCCAGGGCTCTGGCGTTGACGGCGCGGGCGCGCTCGATCTGGTCCGGGTGGATGTCCACGCCCGTCACCGCCGCGAAGCGGAACTCCCGCAGCGCCAGCGCCGCACCCAGCCCGCGCCCGCAGCCGACCTCCGCCAGCCGCAGCTGCACCCGCGGCTCCGGGAAGGCCCGCAACACCCGCCGGTAGAGCTGCTCCTGGCTGTGCACCCGGTCCTCGGAGGTCGGGGCGGTGAGGTCGATCCCTTGCCAGTCACCGAAGTTGATGAATCCGCCGGCGAACGACGGGGCGGTGCTGAGGTCGTCGGCGCCGTAGGTCCGGCGTACCGTCGGGGGGATGTGGTTGTGGTCCATGGGCCGCGGGGTCTCCTGCTCGATGGGCGTCCGGCGGTCGGGCGCGCCGGGGTACGTACCCAAACCTGTGCTGGTGCGAACACGTTACGTGACGGTCCGGGGTCGCCGGCCGGCGCGGCCCGGGAAAAGCGCTACCGGGCCGCGCGGACCGTTCGCTACAGTCCGCCGGGAATCCAACGGTGATCAGGACCGAGAGGGTGCGGGGCGGCGTGCGAATGGGGCGGGCGGCGGCCGTGGCGGTCGCGGCGGCGGTGCTGGTCGGCTGCCAGGGCGGCGGAACGGGCGGCGACGGAACGACCGGCGGCGGGGCGGTCGCTGACGGCGCGACGCAGACGCCGGGCCCGGAGGAGAAGGGCCCGGACGCGGCCCTCACGGCCGCGGCCGAGGTGATGCGGAAGGCCGGGAACGGCACGTTCACGCTGGCCACGCCGACCGGACGCGGCCTCGCCCCCGGCTCCGGCGGGCTCACCTGGAGCGGACCGGACGCCGCGATCGAGTACACCCAGGACGCCTCGGACACCGGGCTGCGCACCCGGGTGGTCGGGGCCGAGGCCTACCTGGGGCTGACCGAGCCGACGGCCGCGACCGCCCCGCCCGGGCCGCGGTGGTGCAAGGTGGGCGACATCCCCTGGCGGGCGTCCCCGAACAACTCCACCCTGCTCCTCCTCTCCCGGGTGATGAACCCCGTCGCGCAGCTTGACGCGGCGCGGACGGCGGGCGCCTCCCCGGGCGCCGTCGAGACCGTCGACGGCGCCCGGCTCACCCGCTACCGCGCGGTCGAGGACGCGAAGGCCGTCCTGGCCACCATCCCCGGCCTCGACCAGGGGGACGAACCGGGCCATCGCACCACCGGCTTCCGCAACGCCCTGCAGAAGAGCGGTAGCCTCACCGTCGACCTCTGGCTGAACGACCGGCGGGAACTCGTCCGCTACCGCGCGTACGGCGAGAAGGAGGGGCCGGACCAGGCGGTCGTCGTCAACTACGCGAACCTGGGCGGCGGCCCGGCGCTCGCGG
>NZ_JAFLNG010000239.1 GCF_017427025.1 Streptomyces sp. FH025 | reverse complement strand
CGTAGGCGTCGGCGGAGATGACGGGCGCGCCGGTGTCGATCGTGTGGGTGTTCATCAGTGCTGCTCCAGACCGCGAGTGATGATGCCGCGAAGGATTTCGTTGGTGCCGCCGCGCAGCGTGTAGCCGGGGCTGTGCAGCAGGGCGAAGGCGAGCAGTTCCGGGTGGGTACCGGGGGTGGCATGCGGGTCGGCGGGGGTCGGTAGGACGCTGCGGACGGTGTCGACCAGGGTGCCCTCCAGGCGGGTGCCGAGGTCTTTGACCAGGGCGGCCTGGGTGTCGGGCGAGGCTTCGGCGTCCAGGGCGGCGGCCACGCCGAGGGACAGTTGGCGGATGCCGTGCAGGCGCGCCGTCAGAATGCCCACCTGGGTGAGCTGTTCGGCTGTCGCGGAGCGCTGCTCCAGTTCGCGGAGCAGGGAGACCAGCAGGGGGAAGGTGGACAGATAGCGTTCGGGGCCGCTGCGTTCGAAGGCGAGTTCGCCGGTGACCTGCTTCCAGCCGTCGCCAAGCTGCCCGAGCAGCATGCCGTCGGGGACGTCGACGCCTTCGAGGTGGAAGGCGTTGAAGCGGTGCTCGCCGCTCATCAGCCGGATCGGCTCGACCCGCACGCCCGGGGCACGCAGGTCGACGATGAACTGGCTGAGGCCGGTGTGCCTGTCCTCGGCCTCATCGGTGCGGGCGAGGACGATGGCGTAGTCGTTGACGTGAGCGCCGCCGGTCCACATCTTGGTGCCGGTCAACCGCCAGCCGTCGGCGGTCCGTTCGGCGCGGGTGGCGACCGAGGCGAGATCGGAGCCGCTGCTCTTCTCACTCATGCCGATGGAGAAGAAGCACTGCCCGGCGGCGATCCGGGGCAGGAAGAAGCGGCGTTGCTCCTCGGTGCCGTGCTGGAGGATGGACGGGCCGGCCTGCCGGTCGGAGACCCAGTGGGCGCTGACCGGGGCGCCGGCGGCGAGCAGTTCCTCGATCACCACGTAGCGCTCCAGGAAGCCGCGGCCGGCGCCGCCGTAATCGACGGGCAGGGCCATGCCGACCCAGCCGCGCTCCGCGAGCCGGCGGCTGAAGTCGGGGTCCCAGCCGGCCAACCAGGAGTCGGGGCGGCCGAGTACGGTGCCGCGGGCGCGCTCCTCGTCGAGGAAGGCGCGGACCTCGGTACGGAGTCGGCAGGCCGATTCGGGCAGGATGACGTCGGGAAATGCCATCGGTGAAAGCGTTGAAGGCGACATGGTTCGTTCGCTCCTGGGCTGGTGGATGAGCGTTCTCTTCGGTACGGGGATTCGGTCAGCCTGCGGGGTGCAGCAGGGAGGGATCGAAGCCGGCTTCGCGGAGGACCTCCTCGGTGTGCTGGCCGATGGCCGGGCAGGGCCGTAGCTCCGGCTCCGGGTCGGCCGAGTAGCGCACCGGGAGGCCGATGACCTGGTAGCGGCCCTCGGTGGGGTGGTCGGCCTCGCGCAGCAGGCCGCCCTCGCGGGCGTAGGCGGTGGTGGCGGCGGAGGCCAGGTCGAGCACGGGGGCGGCCGCGATGCCCGCCCGGTCGCAGAACTCCTGCCACTCGGCGCTTGCATGACGTGGCGTCAGCTCCGCGAGCAGCGGATAGAACGCGTCGGCGTTGCGGGCCCGGTCGGGGCCGGTGGCGAAGCGCGGGTCGGCGGCCAGTTCGGGGCGGCCCACGAAGGCGGTGAAGTCCCGCCAGTTGCGGTCGCTCTGCGGCAGGATGCACATCCAGCCGTCGGCGGTGCGCAGGGCGCGGCGCTGCGGGCTGAGCGAGCGCGGCGAGCCGAACGCCCCGTCGGCGTCCAGGGCGGCCGCGCCCAGGTGCTCGACCAGGTTGAAGGCGAGCATGGTGTCGGCCATCGGGACCTCGATGTGTTGTCCGGTGCCGCCGTGCTCCCGGTAGTGCAGCGCGGCCAGTACCGACTGGGCGATCTGCATGCCGCAGATCTTGTCGGCCAGCACGGTGGGAACGTAGTGGGGTTGGCCGGAGACCTGGTGGTTGAGCCAGACCAGGCCGCTGGCCGCCTGGATGATGTCGTCGTACGCGGCGTGGGTGCCGTAGCGGCTGTCGCTGCGGAAGCCCTGGGCGTTGGCATAGATCAGGCCGGGGTTGACGGCCGCGACGTCGTGGTAGCCGAGGCGGAGCTTCTCCAAGGCCTGCGGGCGCAGGTTGGTGATGAGGACGTCGGCGGTGCGCAGCAGGGCGAGCAGGGCGTCACGGCCGTGCGGGGCCTTGAGGTCGATGGCGGCGCTGCGCTTGTTGCGGTTCAGGTTGAGTGCCGCACCGCCCATGCCGGGGTGGCGCTGTGGCGGGTAGTGGCGCGTCATGTCACCGGTGGGCGGCTCGACTTTGATCACGTCGGCGCCCAGGTCTCCGAGTTGCTGGGCGGCGTACGGAGCCATGATCACGCTGGCCAGTTCGATGACGCGGACTCCGGCGAGGAGTCCTCGGCCGGACGGGCCGGACGGCTTCTCGGACATCTTCCTGCACCTCCTGGGGTATCGGGCGGGGTGGATGAACGGTGGTGCGGTACGGGCGGCGGCGGACACGTGGTGCCGAAGAGGCGGATACGGTGGAACTCGCCGCATCGGTCGGCATGGGGCAGCGGTTTCAGTTGCCAGGGCTGGTTGCCCGGATGTGGCCTAGATGTGGCCTAGCTCCACTGGAGCGCGGCAGACCCGAGCGGGGACCGCCAGCCAGGCTGGGGGACCGTGCGCCCGCTGTACGCGAACGGGGTCGCCGGTTCGGTGAGCGGGCCGAAGTCGGTCCCCGTGGTCGACAGCGCGGCGAGCGGCGCGCGCCCGGGCCTGGGGAGGCCGAGTACGTCCTCCCGCGCGAGCAGACCGAGTTCCTGCACCCAGTGACACACCCCGGCCAAGGTCACGCGGATCCGCCACGAGCCGCCCTCCGCCGCACGTCGGCGCAGGACCGTTGCGACGGCGGCAGCCCCGAGGTAGGCGGCGAGGTAGTCGTTGAGCAGGTACGTCGGCGGCAGCGACGGCCGGTCGGTCCATTCCTCGACGGCGAATCCGGTTGCCGAGCAGGCGAGTTGGTCGAACCCGCCACGTTCGCCCCAGGGGCCGTCGGCGCCCCAGGCGTGGTATTCGAGGGTGATGAGCCCGGGGCGGCGCCGGACGAGTTCCGCGGTCGACGCCCCGTGCCGGGCAAGTCCCCGGTAGGCGTGGACGAAGACGTCCGCGTCCTTGAGCGCGTCGTGGAAGGCCGCACGGTCGTGATCGTCGCGCAGGTCGCAGTAGGCGTTTCGCTTGCCGCCGCCGGTCATCGCGATCATCGGGATCGGGTCGGGGCGGTCGGGACGCGACAGGTGCAGCACGTCGGCGCCGAACTGGGCGAGGAGCCGCGCCGCGACGGGACCTGCGATGACATGGGTGAGATCGAGCACCCGTACGCCCGCGAGCGCCTCGTCGTCCGCACCGATCGGCTCCAGCGGCCGGACCGGTCCGTCACCGACACGTTCGATCTCGACGACCGGGCGCTGCGCGACATAGCGCCCCGCGGGGTGCGCGAGCCACTCGTCCCGGCTGCGCACCGCGCAGGCGACGCCGCCCCGCGCGCAGACGGCCTCCTCCAGCGTGAAGGCATCCCAGCCGGCCGTGGCCTGCGCGATCCCCACCTTGTCGAGCCCGCACCTCAGCACGGAGTGGACCGCGTCCCGCAGATGCGGATAGGTGGTGATGATGAAGATCCACCGGCCGTCGCGCGCCCGGTAGAAGTCGCTGTTGCCGAGCAGGGTCGGGTCGTCGAGGAGAGCACCGAGCGGGCGTCCCGAGAGCGTCGTGTGATACGTCGCCATGAGCTGGTCGATCGCAGCCCCGGCCTGCACCTGAACCCTCTGATGCGGGTGGCCGCGCTGTTCGCCGACCGCCGCCGTCTGCCGCCCGAAGACACCGATCGCGGCAGACATGGCATCGGCGAGGCGATGCACCGAGGGCACCAGGGGATCCGCCCCGACGACGGTGATGTCCTCGGCTCCCCGGGCCGGATCGGGGTCGCCGAGAGTGTGCAGCAGCCGGGAGACCATCTCGCCGGTGGACGACCGAGGCGTCGGCTCGGCCGTGGTCAGCGTGTTCGAAGTCATGCCGGGATGCTCGTTCCCCGCACCGCACGAGCGCCCGCGTTCACGGATATCCGTGAACCGATGCGGACGTCACGTCCGCCCCTCCTGGATGTGCGCGAGGAGCCGGGCCGCCGCCCGGTCCAGACTCAGCCGCTCCGAGCGGCCACGACGCCGCTGCGTCAGAACGAGGGCACCCGTGACGACGGGGCCGTCAGTGACGGGGATCGCGAGCGCGCTGACCTCGGGATCGGCCAGACCCTCGCTGCGGCTGATCCGCGACGCACGGATCCCCGGAAGAGCGCGGCGGAACTCGGCGACCGCCTCGGGGTCGTGGCGGGCGAGCTCGTCGAGCAGCCCACGGCGCTCCGCCTCGTCGGTGAAGGCCAGCAGCAGACGGCCCGCGGCGGTGCGCAGGAGCGGCCGGGCCATGTGCTCGTCGGCGAGCGGCACGAGGCGGGGAATCTCGTCCTCGCCGCCGCGCGCGAGGTGCACGGCATCGAGCCCGACCCGCACCGTGAGCAGCACCGGGGTACCCGCGACGCGGCTCAGCTCGTTGAGCTCGGCCTGGCTGATCCGCGGGACGACCCGGCCGGCGATGAGGTTGAGGACGTGCGGGGCGGGCCCGAGCCGGAAGCGCCGGCGCTGTTCCAGCAGAAAACCCGTCGCTACGAGTCCATTGACCAGATCCTGCACCGAACTCGCCGGCGCCCCGGCCATCCGCGCCAACTCGGCCACGGTCACCCCGCCCGGCGCCCGCGCGGCGGCCTCCAGGATCCACACGACCCGGTCCACCGTACGGTGACGCCGCCGTCGGCCGTGCTCGCTCATCCCGCCCGCCTTGTCCTTGTTGTACGTCGCCGACCGATCGCGCCGACACGGCCCGCCGATTCTCCCCCACCACCCGACGAGGAACACGAGCAGCTCCGCGAAGACCAGGTCCGTCGATCCCGAACTCCGCGCTCCCCACGGCTGATTACAGGGATTCAGGTTGGGGAGAATCGCGGCCTGGCCCAAAACCGCGACCAACCTGCTCCTGAGCCACGCCGTCATGCCCGGGATTGTGCGAACGCACGGGGCCGCGCCAAGCTCTACCGTGCCGCGAAGGCTCCGACCTTGAAGTCGGTGCCGCAGACGCTGAAGACGCCGCCCGGCGAGCCGTTCGCCTTCATCACGTTCACCGTGGTGCCCACGTCCTTGGGCAGCGCGACCTTGACGTGGGACGCCTGCACCGGGCAGGTGTAACGGGCCGACTCGGTGCCCTCGCTGTTCACGTCGTTGTACAGCACGTCCGCCACCACCGCGGCGCCCGCCGGTACTTCGACCGCTTCCGAGCCCTCCTTGGAGTTGTCCCCCGAGACCGGGCTCGCCTTGCCCTGGTCGTCGTCGGCGACCACGGTCGTCGGGCCGACGATGGTGCAGGGGGCACCCGAGCTGTTGGTGATCTTGAGGGTGGCCGCGGCGGCCTGCGCGTTACTGGCGTGGCCCGAGGACTGGCGGAACGTCACCGAGGTGTTCTTGGTCGTACAGGCCGCGGTGACGCCGCCCCCGCCAGTGTGGGAGGACGAGTTGCCTCCACCGCTCGTGCTCGTCCTGTTCCCGGACGGCGCCGAGGTGGAGGTGGAACCCGACGGGGCGGCTGATGATGCGCTGGTGCCGGCGGCGCCGCTGTTCTGCGTGCCGCTGCCGTCGTTGCAGCCGGTCAGGGACAGGGCGAGCGTGGCGACGGCGCCGACGGCGAGCAGGGCGGGACGGGTGGTGGTGCGCATGGCTGGTTCCCCCGGTTCTCGTTCGTGGGTCGCGATCCTGCACGAGGTCGCTTCCCCTTACACGAACGAGGGTGTTGCGGCGCGCTGGCAGATCACTAACGAGCGCGGCGGCGGCGCTAACGCCTCGCTAACGCTCCCGGATCCTGGCGTGTGCCGCCGCGTGCCGGCGCCGCAGTTCGGGCAGTGCGTCCTGGTCGGCGATGTGCAGCAGGGCATCGAGCGCGGTGACGGCGCCCGCGTCGTAGCCGGTCTGCTCGGCCTCAAACGCGGCCTGTGCGAGGCAGCGCCGCCCGGCCACGGTGTCGCCGAGCCCGGCCAGCGCCTCGCCCTGCCAGGTACGCAGGAGCACGCGCCGGGCGACCGCCTCGTGCTCGGGGCCGAGGCCGAGCGCCACCTCGGCCGCCTCGTACGCCTGCCGGTGGCGGCCCGCGCCGAGGTGGATGCGGGCCAGGTGCTGGAGCGCGAGCATCCGGGTGTGCGCGTCGTCGGCCTCGGTGGCGAGGGCGAGGGCTCGGGTGCAGGCCGTTTCGGCGGCGCCGGGTTCGTCGTCGGGGAGGGCCGCGGCGAGGTTGACCAGGGCGGTGGCCTCGCCGAGTATGTCGCCTGCGCGGGCCGCGAGTTCGGGTGCGAGGCGCAGGTGCCGGACGGCCTCGGCGGTGCGGCCCTCCTCGGCGAGCACCCAGCCGAGCAGGGTCAGGACGCGGGCCTCTGCATAGGGGTCGGCGCAGGCGCGGGCGTCGGCGAGGGCGGCCTGCAGGGTGGGCGCCCAGTCGGCGAGGACCCGCCAGACCACGAACGGCCACTGGGTCACGGCGATCCGCCAGGCCCGCTCGGGCCTGCCCTCGGCGCGGGCCGCAGCGGCGATCAGGGCGAGGTCGTCGCGTTCGGCGGCGAACCAACCGAGCGCCTCCTCGCGACTGGTGAAGTCCCGCACTGTGGGCGGCTGTTGAAAGTCATCGGGCTGCACGAAGGCGGGCTCCCCGCCAGGTTCCGCGGCCTCGGATGCGGACAGCGCGGTCGCCACGCAGTGGTCGTACAGGCGCAACCGGGCCGCGGCGCGGGCGGCCGGGTCGTGGCTCCGGCCACGCGCGTAGAGCCGGACCAGATCGTGCAGGACGTAGCAGCCGGGGGTGGTCTCGGTGATCAGGTGCGCCGCGACCAGGCGGTCGAGGGCGCGGGCCGCATCCGGCGGGGACGTGTCGGCGAGCGCAGCGGCGCTGAACCGGTCGACGTGTGTGCCCGGGTGATGGCCGAGCGCAGTGAACAACTGCGCCGCGTCGGCGGGGAGGTGGGCGGTGGTGAGCCGCAGCGCGGAGGCGACGCCGATGTCCTCGGCGGCGAGCAGCGCGAGCCGCTGGCGCTCGTCGGCGAGCCGGTCGGCGAGGGAGGCGAGGCCGAGGGCGGGGAGTTCCACGAGCCGAGCGGCGGCGACCCGCAGCGCGAGCGGCAACCCGCCGCACAACTCGGCTATACGGCGGGCCGCTTGGGGCTCGGCGGCGGTGCGGTGCTCGCCGAGGACACGGGTGAGCAGGGCCACGCCGTCGTCGGCGGCGAGGACGTCGAGGGCGACGACGCGGGCGGCGTCGGAGGCGACGAGACCGGCGAGGCGGGCACGGCTGGTGACGACGGTGACGCAGCCGGGTCCCGTGGGCAGCAGCGGGCGCACCTGGGCGGAGGTACGGGCGTTGTCGAGGACGACGAGCAGGTGCAGTTCGCCGGTGAGCGAGCGGAACAGGGCACCGGCGGCATCCGCCGACTCGGGCATCCGGCACGGTGGAACGCCGAGAGCGACGAGGAACTCCCGTAACAGCTCGGCCGGTTCGGGGTCCGAGGTGTCGCTGAACCCGCGCAGATCGGCGTAGAGCGTCCCGTCGGGGAAGTCGGAGCGCCGGCCGGCCGCCCAGTGCACGGCCAGTGCGGTCTTGCCGACCCCGGCGGGCCCGGTGACCACGACGACCGGCCCGTCAGGTCCGGCCGCGGCCGCGGTCAGCGCGGCGCTCTCAGTGGTGCGGCCGTGGAATCCACGCGGGGTACGAGGCAGCAGGTTGGGCCGGACCTGCACTGGTTCCAGGGCGGGCTGGGGCGTATCGGCCCGGACCGCGGGGGCGCTGTCGGGGCCGAGGGCGAGGGTGAAGGCGGCGGTCAGCTCGGCGCCCGGACGGACGCCGAGCTCGTCGGCGAGAACCTGACGTGCGCGGTGGTAGGCGTCCAGGGCCTCCGAGGAACGCCCCGCGCGGTGCAGCGCCTCGACCAGCCGGGCGGCCAGCGGCTCGCGCAGCGGATGGGCCCCGCTCTCCGGCCGCAACAGCTGGACAGCGCGCTCGTGTTCACCGCCCAGGACGTACGTGTCGGCGAGCAGCTCGACCGCGGCGAGCCGCGCCTCGTCCAAGGCGTGCGCGGCGGAGCGCAGCAGCGGCGACGGGTAGGCGCCGGCCAGCGCGGGGCCCTGCCACAGGGCGAGCGCCTCGGTGAGCAGCGCGGCCCTGTCACCGGGGTCGGTGGCGCGGCGGGCGAGCGCCACAAGGCCCTCGAAGCGGTGGGCGTCGAGCAGCGTCTCCGGCAGTTCCAGGTGGTACGCGGCGCCGCGCGTGCTCAGCTCGACGCCGTACGCCGATGCGTCGACGCCCGCCAACAGTGCCCGCAGGCGCGAGACATGGCCTTGGATCACGGTGCGGGCGTGCAGAGGGGGCTCGTCGTCCCACAGCGCCTCGGTGAGCGTGTCCACGGAGACCGCAACATTGGCCCGCAGCAACAGCATCGCGAGCAGGCTGCGCCGCTTGGCGGGCCCGAGCGGCAACGGCCCGTCGTTCCCGCTGACCGACACGGGGCCGAGGACCTGGAACTCCATGGACGGAACCCTATCTTTCAGGGGCTACTGGGAATCGGGACGTCGAGCCGTACGGACACCGCCGCTGCTCCGTCACCGACCAGGCCGGGCCGGCCGGCGGCGGAGGCGATGCACCGAGGGATCAGAGCTCGGCGGCGAGGGCGGGCCAGAGGACGGCGGCTTTGACGGACCGAGCCAGGTGACGCGCCCAGTAGGTCTCGTCGCTGTCTTCGTCGCGCCAGTACCGCAGCTGAGCGACAGTCACCTGGACGGGCGCAGCGGATCGTCAGGTCAACCGATCACGGCAGACATGGCACCGGCGAGGCGATGCACCGAGGACACCAGGGGATCCGCCCCGACCACGGTGATGTCCTCGACTCCCCGGGCCGGATCGGGGTCGCCGAGAGTGTGCAGCAGCCGGGAGACCATCTCGCCGGTGGACGACCGAGCCGTCGGCTCGGCCGCAGTCAGCGTGCTCGAAGTCATCCCGAGATGCTCGCTCCCCGCACCGCACGAGCGCCCGCGTTCACGGATACCCGTGAACCGATGCGGACGTCACGTCCACCCCTCCTGGATGTGCGCGAGGAGCCGGGCCGAGAGACCCCCCAGCCCCCGGATGCGACCACTTCGAGACCACTTGGTCCCCAACTGGTCCCCAAGCGCATACGAACAACTGCTTGACGATGCGCCGCTCCACCCTCGCCATCACCATCAACCTCTACGGCCACCTGTTCAAGGACTCCGCCGACGAGGCCGTTCTCGCGCTCTCCCACGCGCTCGACCAGGCCGCGTCCGGTTGGGCGAACCGTGAGCAGGGCAACGGGGGTGTTCTGCGAGCGGCATAGTCGCCCGAGGGACACCCCCGTGCAGTCGGGCTCTTCGTCAGGGGGTCTGGCGGCGGGCTACCTCAAGGCGCCGTCGGAGGTCGCGGATGATCTCGCTCCAGCGCCACGACTCCGGGGCGTCCCAGTACTTCTCGCCGATCGGGTGCCAGTCGGACAGCTCGCTCAGCTGAGCGGTCAGCGCCTCCCAGTCGGTCCCGTGCGTGGTGCCCGGGTCCCGGTCGAGCTTCTGGGCGACGTCGTGGAGGCGGTGGGCCGCCCGGTAGTAGGACAGCTGGGTGTCGGTCAGTCGCCGTACCGCGAAGCCGTCGCACTTGCTGCACCAGTCGAAGTCGTCGCGGGCGAGGAGGTCCGCGACGCGCAGCAGGTCGTCATGCTCGGTGACGCCGCGTTCTCCGGAGTGTGAGCAGAACGGTGAGTGGCCCTTGCGCTGCCAGCCAGGATCGGCATCGGTTGTGTAGACCTGTACATCGGCGAGGACACCCAGCGGAATTCCGCTGCCGCGGTGCCACCGGTCGGTGCCGGGCTGCTCGAACGGTTGGAGGCGAAGGCGGCGGGCGCTGACCAGCAGGCCGTGCCACACCGCGCTGGACACGGTGCGGCGGCGACCGTCGCGGTCGGGGCCGCCGTCGAGAGTGCGCAGGTCCGCCGCGCCGCGTGCCATGGCCAGGCATCGCAGCTCCTGTTCAGGGTTCTCCCTTCGGTACCTCAGCCGAGCGGTGGTGCG
>NZ_JAFLNG010000238.1 GCF_017427025.1 Streptomyces sp. FH025 | reverse complement strand
CCGGGTGGGGGTCGGCCGATGACGGCGGCCTCCCCGTCCGGGGTCCTTCTGGGGGGTGTCCCCTATATGGGGGAGCGGTTCAGGAACGGGGCTCCGGACGGGCGGGCTGCTCGCCGCCGCGCTCCTTGATGTACGTCGCGGTCGGCACCATCACCTTGCGGCGGAAGACGCAGACGACCGTGCCGTCCTGCTTGTAGCCCTTGGTCTCGACGTGGACGATGCCCCGGTCGTCCTTGGACTTGGACGGCCACTTGTCGAGCACGGTGGTCTCGCCGTAGATCGTGTCGCCGTGGAAGGTCGGCGCCACGTGCCGCAGCGACTCGATCTCCAGGTTGGCGATCGCCTTGCCGGAGACGTCCGGGACGGACATGCCGAGCAGCAGCGAGTAGACGTAGTTGCCCACCACGACGTTGCGGCCGAAGTCCGTCGTCTTCTCCGCGTAGTTGGTGTCCATGTGGAGCGGGTGGTGGTTCATGGTGAGCAGGCAGAAGAGGTGGTCGTCGTACTCGGTGACCGTCTTGCCGGGCCAGTGCTTGTAGACCGCGCCGACCTCGAACTCCTCGTAGGTGCGTCCGAACTGCATGAGCTCAGGCCTCCGGAATCTCGAACTTGGTGGTGCGCTGCATGCCCGCGGCCCGGCCCTTGCCGGAGATGACCAGGGCCATCTTGCGGCTGGCCTCGTCGATCATCTCGTCGCCGAGCATCGCCGAGCCCTTGGCGCCGCCCGCCTCGGAGGTGCAGTAGTCGTAGGCGTCGAGGATCAGCTCGGCGTGGTCGTAGTCCTCCTGCGAGGGCGAGTAGATCTCGTTCGCGGCGGCGACCTGGTCCGGGTGGAGCACCCACTTGCCGTCGAAGCCGAGGGCGGCGGAACGGCGGGCGACCTCGCGGTAGCCCTCCTGGTTGCGGATCTGGAGGTACGGGCCGTCGATCGCCTGGAGGTCGTTGGCGCGGGCGGCCATCAGGATGCGCATCAGGATGTAGTGGTAGGCGTCGGCGTTGTAGCCCGGCGGCTGCTCACCGACGACCAGGGACTTCATGTTGATCGAGGCCATGAAGTCGGCGGGGCCGAAGATGATGGTCTCCAGCCGGGGCGAGGCCTCGGCGATGGCGTCCACGTTGATCAGGCCCTTGGCGTTCTCGATCTGCGCCTCGATGCCGATCCGGCCGACCTCGAAGCCCATGGTCTTCTCGATCTGGGTGAGCAGGAGGTCGAGCGCCTTGACCTGCTCGGCGTCCTGGACCTTCGGCAGCATGATGCAGTCGAGGTTGGGGCCGGCGCCCTCGACCACGGTGATCACGTCGCGGTACGTCCAGTGGGTGGTCCAGTCGTTGACCCGGACGACCCGGGTCTTGCCGCCCCAGTCGCCGTTGTTGAGCGCGTCGACGATGGTGTGGCGGGCGCTCTCCTTGACCAGCGGGGCGCAGGCGTCCTCCAGGTCGAGGAAGACCTGGTCGGCCGGGAGGCCCTGGGCCTTCTCCAGGAAGCGCGGGTTGCTGCCCGGCACGGCGAGGCAGGAGCGGCGCGGGCGCAGGCGGTTCACAGCAGTCATGAGGGTCGTTCAGTTCCTTCCCAGTGGTCAGCTGGTCAGCTGGTCAGTTCGTGGCCGCGGTCGGTGCGGGCGTCCACGGCTGGAGCCGGTTGGCCAGCCGGATCTCGTCCACGATCCGGCCGATGATGGTGGTGATGCCGAAGTCCTTCGGGGTGAACACGGCGGCGACGCCGGCGGCCTTGAGGGCCTCGCCGTCCGCTGCCGGGATGATGCCACCCACGATCACCGGGACATCCTGCACCCCCGCGCGGGCCAGCCGCTTGAGGACGTCGGGCACCAGCTCGGTGTGCGCCCCGGAGAGGATGGACAGGCCCACGCAGTGCACGTCCTCCGCGACGGCGGCGGAGACGATCTGCTCGGGCGTCAGCCGGATGCCCTGGTAGACCACCTCGAACCCGGCGTCGCGGGCCCGTACGGCGATCTGCTCGGCGCCGTTGGAGTGCCCGTCCAGGCCGGGCTTGCCGACCAGCAGGCGCAGCTTGCCGGAGCCCAGCTCCTCGGCGGTGGCGGCGACGGCGGCGCGGACCCGGGCCAGCTCCCCGCCGGGCTCGGCGGCCACCGCGACGGGTGCGCCGCCCACGCCGGTGGGGGCGCGGTACTCGCCGAAGACCTCGCGCAGGGCGAAGGCCCACTCCCCGGTGGTGACGCCGGCCCGGGCGCAGGCGAGCGTGGCCGGCATCAGGTTGGCGTCGGTGGCGGCGACGTCCTTCAGTTCGGCCAGCGCCTCCTGGACGGCGGCCTCGTCGCGTCCCTCGCGCCAGGCCTCCAGGGCGGCGAGCACGGACTGCTCGGAGGCCGGGTCGACCACCATGATCGCGGTGTCGAGGTCGGCGGTGAGCGGGCTGGGCTCGGTGGTGTCGAAGCAGTTCACCCCGATGATCTTGTCCTCGCCGGACTCGATCCGGGCCCGGCGGGCGGCGTGCGAGGCGACCAGGTTGGACTTGAGGTAGCCGGACTCGACGGCCGGGATCACCCCGCCCATCTCCAGCACCTTGGCGATCTCCGCCTCGGCGCCGGCCAGCAGCTCGGCGGTCTTGGCCTCGACCACCTCGGAGCCGTTGAAGAGGTCGCCGTACTCCAGCAGGTCCGACTCGTACGCCAGCACCTGCTGGATCCGCAGCGACCACTGCTGGTCCCAGGGCCGGGGCAGGCCGAGCGCCTCGTTCCAGGCGGGCAGCTGCACGGCGCGGGCGCGGGCGTCCTTGGAGAGGGTGACGGCCAGCATCTCCAGGACGATCCGCTGGACGTTGTTCTCCGGCTGGGCCTCGGTCAGGCCGAGCGAGTTGACCTGGACGCCGTAGCGGAAGCGGCGCTGCTTCGGGTCGGTGACGCCGTAGCGCTCCCGGGTGACCTTCTCCCAGAGCCGGGCGAAGGCGCGCATCTTGCACATCTCCTCGACGAAGCGCACGCCGGCGTTCACGAAGAAGGAGATCCGGGCGACCACCTCGCCCATCCGCTCGGCCGGCACCTGGCCGGAGTCGCGGACGGCGTCGAGCACCGAGATGGCGGTGCACATCGCGTAGGCGATCTCCTGGACGGGCGTGGCCCCGGCCTCCTGGAGGTGGTAGCTGCAGATGTTGATCGGGTTCCACTTGGGGATGTTGCCGACCGTGTAGGCGATCATGTCGGTGATCAGCCGCACCGAGGGACCGGGCGGGAAGACGTGCGTCCCGCGCGACAGGTACTCCTTGACGATGTCGTTCTGGGTGGTGCCGGTGAGCGCGGCGATGTCGGCGCCCTGCTCCTCGGCGACCACCTGGTAGAGCGCCAGCAGCCACATCGCGGTGGCGTTGATGGTCATGGAGGTGTTGGTCCGTTCGAGCGGGATGCCGTCGAACAGGGTGCGCATGTCGCCGACGTGGCCGACCGGGACGCCGACCCGGCCCACCTCGCCGCGGGCGAGGACGTGGTCGGAGTCGTAGCCGGTCTGGGTCGGCAGGTCGAAGGCGACGGACAGGCCGGTCTGGCCCTTCGCCAGGTTCCGCCGGTAGAGCGCGTTGGAGTCGCTCGCGGTGGAGTGGCCGGCGTAGGTGCGCATCAGCCAGGGTCGGTCGCGCTTCTGAGGTTCAGTCATCGGATCCGTCTCACACGTTCCTGAAGCGGTTGATGGCGTCGACGTGCTGGGCGCGGAACTCGGCGTCGCGCACGCCCAGGCCCTCCTCGGGGGCCAGGCAGAGCACGCCGACCTTGCCCTGGTGCTTGTTGTGGTGCACGTCGAGGGCGGCCTGGCCGGTCTCCTCCAGGGAGTAGACCTTGGACAGGGTGGGGTGGATCTTGCCCTTGGCGATCAGGCGGTTGGCCTCGAAGGCCTCGCGGTAGTTGGCGAAGTGCGAGCCGACGATCCGCTTGAGCGACATCCACAGGTACCGGTTGTCGTACTGGTGCATGTAGCCGGAGGTGGAGGCGCAGGTGACGATGGTGCCGCCCTTGCGGGTGACGTACACGGAGGCGCCGAAGGTCTCCCGGCCGGGGTGCTCGAAGACGATGTCCACGTCCTCGCCGCCGGTGAACTCGCGGATCCGCTTGCCCAGGCGCTTCCACTCGCGCGGGTCCTGGGTGTTCTCGTCCTTCCAGAACCGGTAGCCCTCGGCGGAGCGGTCGATGATCGCCTCGGCGCCCATGGCGCGGCAGATCTCGGCCTTCTGGTCGTTGGAGACCACGCAGATCGGGGTGGCGCCGCCGGCCAGCGCGTACTGGGTGGCGTACGAGCCGAGGCCGCCGCTGGCGCCCCAGATCAGCACGTTGTCGCCCTGCTTCATGCCCGCGCCGTTGCGCGAGACCAGCTGGCGGTAGGCGGTGGAGTTGACCAGGCCGGGGGAGGCGGCCTCCTCCCAGGTGAGGTGCCGGGGCTTGGGCAGCAGCTGGTTGGTCTTCACCAGGGCGAGCTGGGCCAGGCCGCCGAAGTTGGTCTCGAAGCCCCAGATGCGCTGCTCCGGGTCCATCATCGTGTCGTCGTGGCCGTCCGGGGACTCCAGCTCGACCGAGAGGCAGTGCGCGACGACCTCGTCGCCGGGCTTCCAGGCGTTGACCCCGGCGCCGGTGCGCAGCACCACGCCCGCGAGGTCCGAGCCGACCACGTGGTACGGCAGGTCGTGGCGCTTGGTGAGCGGGGACAGCCGGCCGTAGCGCTCCAGGAAGCCGAAGGTGGAGACGGGCTCGAAGATCGAGCTCCAGACGGTGTTGTAGTTCACCGCGCTGGCCATCACGGCGACCAGGGCCTCGCCGGGGCCCAGCTCGGGCAGGGCGACCTCGTCGAGGTGAAGGGACTTGCGGGGGTCCTTGTCGCGGCTGTCGAGGCCGGCGAACATCTGCTCCTCGTCCTTGTGGAGCGTCACCGCCCGGTAGGACTCGGGGAGCTTGAGCGCCGCGAAGTCCGCCGACGTGGTGTCGGGGCTGAGGATCGCGTCGAGGATTTCCTGCATGGCTGCCTCCGAAGGCGTACCTGTGCGAGGGTCACAGGGCGTCTGGGGGAGCCGGGAGCGGACACCGGCTTCGCTGAGGTGGGTGGTGGGCGGTCAGGCGGTCGCCCGGTGGTGGGCCGGGCTGGGTCTGGCACTGCTCCCGGGGTGTGGGAACGCCGGACGACGGCGCGCCGAGGTGGGGAGCCGCGGCGCCGCGACTGGTGGGTAACAAGGTAGTGGCACCCTGTGCCACTCGTAAAGACACCGGGTGTCAGGAATTCCGGCTGCTCTCGGCGGTGCCGAACGCGCGTAGCGCGGGCATGCGAAAGGCCCGCGCCGATCGTTCGGCGCGGGCCCTCGATACTGCTCTGACCTGTGGAAATGTCGTTCCTAGCAGTCCCGGGCGCCGCTCAGCGCGGCCCGGATGCTGTCCACCACGACGTCCAGCGGAGCGTCCGTCCGGGCGACTGTGATGAGCACCTCACCTCCGGGGCTGGCACTCAGTGCGCTCTCCGCCACCACGTCACCTGACACCTCACTGGCACCCGGTGCCACCACCGAGCCCCGGCGCCTGGCACCCGGCGAGCTGGACGCCCAGAAGGTCCGCCGGATCACCTCGAAGGAGTGGTCCAGTTGCGCCTCCACGTCCCCCCGGCCGCCGGCCCGCAGCCAGCGCCGCAGCACGTGGTTGTGCGCCGCGACGACCGCCGCCGCCGACACCTCGGCCAGCATCGAGTCGTCCTCGCCGCCCCGCTGCCAGCCGGACGGGATGGACTCGCCGGTGTCGAAACGGCCCAGCAGGTAGCGGGTGAACAGCCGCTCGTACCGGGCCACCACGGCGATCTCGCGCTCGCGCAGCGCCGGGACCTGACGGATCAGCTGGTACCGCGCGACCGACACCCCCGGGGTGGAGGCGTACATCCGCAGCACCTCCTTGATGCCCCGGCAGACCACGTCCAGCGGGTGCTCCTCCGGCTCGGCGCTGGCCAGCAGGTCGGCCACCCGGACGAGGGTGTCGTCGTGGTCCGGGAAGATCGCCTCCTCCTTCGACCGGAAGTACCGGAAGAAGGTGCGCCGGGCCACCCCGGCGGCCGCGGCGATCTGGTCGACCGTGGTCTCCTCGTAGCCCTGCGAGGCGAACAGCTCCATCGCGGCCGCGGCCAGGTCCTGGCGCATCTGCTGACGCTGAGCCGCCGCCCGGCGGCTGCCCGGCCCGCCGTCCGATCCGGTGCCGCCGGCAGAGGGGGCCGACCGGTCGGCACCGCGCGGTCCGACGGAGTGCTGCGGAGTGGCTGACTGAACCCGATCCATGCCCGGAACGCTACACGGCCCCGTCGGCGCACCGGCGGCCCTTCCCCTGTGCACCGGCGCGACCGGGCCGGTCACGGCCGGTCTCGGCCACCGCGCGGACACCGTCCCGGGGTTCCAGGCGGGGTCCGCGGTGCCGCCCCCGGCCCTCGGCGCGGTCACCGGCGCGCGTGGTCGCGGAAGCCGCGGCCGGTCTTGCGGCCCAGGCAGCCGGCCGCGACCAGGTGCTCCAGCAGCGGCGCGGCGGCCAGGCCCGGCTCGCGGAACTCCTGGTGCAGCACCCGCTCGATGGCCAGCGACACGTCCAGGCCGACCACGTCCAGCAGCTCGAAGGGGCCCATCGGGTAGCCGCAGCCCAGCTTCATCGCGGCGTCGATGTCGTCCACCGTCGCGTAGTGCTCCTGGAGCATCCGCACCGCGTCGTTCAGGTAGGGGAACAGCAGCGCGTTGACGATGAAACCGGCCCGGTCGCCGCACTCCACCGGGTGCTTGCGGACGGAGGCGGTCAGCTCCAGCACCGTCGCGGTGACCTCAGGGGCGGTCAGCACCGTGGAGACCACCTCGACCAGCTTCATCGCCGGGGCCGGGTTGAAGAAGTGCATGCCGATCACGTCCTGCGGCCGCGAGGTGGCCGTCGCACAGCTGATCACCGGCAGCGAGGAGGTGGTGGTGGCGAGCACCGCGCCCGGGCGGACGATCTTGTCCAGGGTGGCGAACAGCTCCCGCTTGACCGCCAGGTCCTCCGCGACCGCCTCGACCACCAGGTCCACCTCGGCCAGCTCGGTGTACTGGCCGACCGGGGTGACCAGCGCCAGCGCGGCGTCCCGCTGATCCCCGGTCAGCCGCCCCCTGGCGAACGAGCGCTCCAGCGACCTGGCCAGCTGCGCCTTGGCCTTCTCGGCCTTCTCCTGGCTGCGGGCGGCCAGCAGCACCGGGTGCCCGGCCTTGGCGAAGACCTCGGCGATGCCGGTGGCCATGGTGCCGGAGCCGCAGACGCCGACGGTGCGCACCGTCCGGCCGGGCACCTTCGGCCGGGCCGGGCCGGCCACCGCGTCCACCGGCCGGGACGAGCCCGGCGCCTCGTAGGCGTAGAAGCCGCGCCCGGACTTGCGGCCCAGCAGTCCCGCCGCGACCAGCTGGCCGAGGATCGGGGCGGGCGCGTGCAGGCGGTCGCGGGACTGCTCGTACATCGCCTCCAGCACGGTGCGCGCGGTGTCGACGCCGATCAGGTCGAGCAGCGCCAGCGGGCCCATCGGCAGGCCGCAGCCGAGCCGCATCGCGGCGTCGATGTCCTCCCGGGAGGCGTACTTGGACTCGTACATCGCGGCGGCCTGGTTCAGGTACGCGAACAGCAGGCCGTTCACCACGAAGCCGGCCCGGTCGCCGGCCGCCACCGGCTCCTTGCCGAGGTCGCGGGCGAAGGCGGCGGCGTCCTCGGCGGTCTTCGGGGAGGTCAGCACGGTGCGGACCACCTCGACCAGCTTCATCGAGTGCACCGGGTTGAAGAAGTGCAGGCCCAGCACCCGGTCCGGACGGGCGGTCGCGGCGGCGATCCGGGTCACCGAGAGCGCGGTGGTGCCGGTGGCCAGCACGGTCGTCTCCGGGCAGATCCGGTCCAGCTCGGCGAAGAGCCCGCGCTTCAGCTCCAGTTGCTCGGGCACCTCCTCGATCACCAGGTCCGCCTCGGCGGCGGCCGCCAGCGTGTGACCGACCGAGATCCGCGCCAGAAGAGCGGTGCGCTCCTCGGCGGTGAGCCGCTCCCGGTCGACCGCGTGCGCGGTCGCCTCCGTGATCCGGGCCAGCGCCCGGGCGGCCGAGTCCTCGGTGGCCTCGATGCCGATCACCCGGCGGCCGCTCCTGGCGACCGCCACCGCGACGCCGGCACCCATCGTGCCGAGGCCGACGACGGCGACGGTGGGGAAGGGACGCTCCATGTCCTGACTCCTAGTCATGAAGGGCCCGCGCGCGCTCCGGCGGACGGGCCGCCGCGCCCGTCGACGGGGGACGGGGGCGGCCGGCGCCGGAGGAGGGTCCGCGCGCGGGGGCTTTGGGGAGATGACGGGTTCCGGCGTGCCCGGGCAGCGGCCGGTCCGCTCCGGCCGAACTGCGGGTGTGCCGTGGTGCTCAGGCGCTCAGGGGTGAAGGAAGCGACGCTGATACGAGGAGGAAGACCCGGTCGGCCGCCGATCGCGGCACCGGCCGGTGAGAGCGCACCGGCGCGGGCGCCGCGGACACGGCGACCACGACCTCCCGCCGGTGCGGCTCCCGAAGCCCGGCGATGGTGCGTGCCGGTCACTGTAGCGAAGCTACTCGCGGGTAGGAAGGGGGTGTGGCCGGAAAGTGGGAAGGGGGTGCGGCCGCGACGGTCGGCGCCGGCCGTCGCCCCGAACGAGTGAACGGGTGGACGGACGTCCAGCCGGACCACTCGATGGGGGAGTTACAACCGCCCTGTGGGCGGGGCAGCATGGTGACATGGGCATTGAGACTGCGGCCGCTCAGGCTGACCAGGTTGAGCCGTTCGGCCTCGGCGGCTTCGCGGCCGCCGTCGCGCTGCCCCCGCGCGCCGAGCGGGGCGCCCGGGCCGAGGCGGCCGCCGACCGGCTGCGCACCGCCGCCGTCGAGGCGGTCGCCGTCACCTGGGTGGACAACGCGGGCGTCACCCGGGTCAAGGCCGTGCCGCTCGCCCGCCTGGTGCACGCGGCCGAGTGGGGCATCGGCACCGCACCCTGTTTCGACGTGTTCCTCGCCGACGACGTCATCACCACCAGTCCGATCATCGGCGGCCCCACCGGGGACTTGAGGCTCTACCCCGACCTCGACCGGATCGTCCCCCTGGCCGCCCAGCCCGGCTGGGCCTGGGCGCCGGGGGAGCGCTACACCCAGGGCGGCGCCCCGCACCCCGGCTGCCAGCGGCTGTTCGCCCGCCGGATGGAGGCCGCCGCGGCCGCGCGCGGGCTGAGCCTCAAGGCCGGGATCGAGGTCGAGTGGGTGGTCGCGCTGGACGGTCCCCCGGAGGAGGCGCCCACCTACCCGACGCACGGCCCCGCCTACGGCATGCACCGGCTCACCGACCTCTCCGACTACCTGCGGGACGTCGTGCGCGCCCTCGGCGAGCAGGGCCTGAGCGTGCTGCAGGTCCACCCCGAGTACTCCCCGGGCCAGTTCGAGGTCTCGGTCGCCCCCGAGGGCCCGGTCGGCGCCGCCGACACCTCCGTCCTGGTCCGGCACACCATCCGGGCCGTCTCCGCCAGGCACGGCCTGCGGGTCTCCTTCGCCCCGGTGGTCGAGCCCGACGGGGTGGGCAACGGCGGGCACCTGCACCTCAGCCTCTGGCGGAACGGGCGCAACCTCGGGCACGGCGGCCCCGGGCCGCACGGCCTGACCGCCGAGGCCGAGGGCTTCCTCGCCGGGGTGCTCGACGCGCTGCCCGAACTGCTGGTGCTGGGCTGCTCCAGCCCGGCCGGGTACCTGCGCCTGGTGCCCTCGCGCTGGGCCGGGGCCTACCAGTGCTGGGGCCTGGAGAACCGGGAGGCCGCGCTGCGCCTGGTCACCGGCTCCACCGGGGAGCGCGCCGCCGCCGCGAACGCCGAGGTCAAGTGCTTCGACGCGAGCGCCAACCCGTACCTGGCGATCGGCGCGGTGATCGCCGCCGGCCTCGCCGGGCTGGACCAACGCCGGGCGCTGCCACCGGAGTTCACCGTGGATCCGGCCACCGCCGAGCCCGGTACGGTGCCCCGGCTGCCGCAGGGCCCGGCCGAGGCGATCGCCGCGTACACCGGCTCGGCGGTGCTGCGCGAGGCGCTCGGCGAGCCGCTGTACCAGGCGGTGCTGGCGGTGCGCCGGGCCGAGGCCGAGCAGTACGCGGCCGTCGGCGTCGAGGAGTTGATCGCGGCCACCCGCTGGCGGTACTGACCGGTGGCCCTCGTCCCGGAGCTGGTCGACCACCACTGCCACAGCGTGGTGGCGGCCGAGCTCGACGACGACGCCCTGGCCGGG
>NZ_JAFLNG010000237.1 GCF_017427025.1 Streptomyces sp. FH025 | reverse complement strand
TGCCTGTCGTCTGGTGGCGGCGCGGGCTCGGCTGATGCAGGCGCTGCCCGGTGGTGGTGCGATGGCGGCGGTGAACGCGCCGGAGGCGGAGGTGCTGGCCGCTCTGGCGGACGGTGTCGCGATCGCGGCCGTCAACGGTCCGGAGTCCGTGGTGGTTTCCGGTGAGACGGAGGCTGTGGATCGGGTGGTGGAGTTGTGGCGGCTGCGGGGTCGTCGGGTGCGGCGGCTGCGGGTCTCGCACGCGTTCCATTCGCCGGCGATGGATCCGGTGCTCGGTGAACTCGCGGCTGTGGCCGAAGGGTTGGAGTACGGCCGTCCGCAGGTGATGTGGGCGGGTGCGCTGACCGGTGAGCTGGTGACGGAGTGCGAGGCGGGTTACTGGCCGGCGCAGACGCGTCAGGCGGTGCGTTTCTCGGACGCGGTCGCCGCGCTCGCGAAGCAGGGCGTCACGGTGTTCATCGAGGTCGGCCCCGACGGCTCCCTGTCCTCCCTGGGTTCGGACATCGTGGCCGGTACCGGGAACGACGAGGCCGTCTTCGTCCCGCTCCAGCGGCGCAACGACGAGAGTGTCCCGAGCCTGGTGACGGGTCTGGCCCGGGCGTATGTCAACGGGGCTTCGGTGGAGTGGAGTTCGGTGCTGCCGGCCGGTTCGCCGGTTGAGCTGCCGACCTACGCCTTCCGCCACCAGCGGTTCTGGCCGGAGGGCGTGGTGCCGCTCACGCCGCCGGCGGCCGGTGCGGACGGCGCGAGCAGTGCGGCGGAGGCCGAGTTCTGGGCGGCCGTCGAGAACGGGGACCTGGCCCGCATCGCCGACACGCTGGCCATCGAGGACGGGCAGCAGCTGAGCGAGGTGCTGCCGGCCCTGGCGTCCTGGCGGCGCCGCGAGAAGGACCGGCTGGTGACCACGGGCTGGCGTTACCGGGTGAACTGGGCGACGGTTGCCGAGTCCGACTCGCGGGTGCTGTCCGGTACCTGGGTGCTGGTGGTTCCGGCTGGGTTCGATGGGCAGTCGTGTGTTTCCGCGTTGGCTGCGCGTGGTGCCGAGGTCGTCGTGGTCGAGGTGCCGGCCGGAGCAGTGGATCGGGCCGGGGTGGCCGCGCTGCTGGGCGAGGCCGCGGAGTCTTCCTCGGTGGCCGGTGTGCTGTCGCTGCTGGCGCTGGACGAGTCGGTGCTGCCGGAGCACCCGGCGGTGACCGGTGGCCTGGCGACGACGCTGGCCCTGGTGCAGGCGTTGGGTGACGCAGGGATCGGTGCGCCGCTGTGGCTGGCCACGCGTGGCGCGGTGGCGGCTGGTCCGGGTGAGGCGCTGGCCAACCCGGTGCAGGCGCAGGTGTGGGGTCTGGGCCGTGTGGTCGGCCTGGAGCACCCGGACCGTTGGGGTGGTCTGGTCGACCTGCCCGAGGTGCTGGACGAGCGGGCGGGTGCCCGCCTGGTCGCAGTGCTCGCGGGCTGCGGCGAGAACGAGGTCGCGGTCCGGTCCGCCGGAATCCTGGGCCGCCGGCTCACCCGCGCCTCGCAGCTGCGCGGCAAGGACCGCTGGACCCCGCGCGGCAGCGTGCTGATCACGGGTGGCACGGGTGCCATCGCCGGGCACGTCTCGCGCTGGCTGGCCGAGCGCGGTGCGGAGCGGCTGGTGCTGACCGGCCGCTCGGGCCCCGCCGCCACCGGCATCGCGTCGACCGTCGCGGAACTGGCCGGGCGGGGTACGAGTGTGGACGTCGTGGCGTGCGACGTCAGCGACCGTTCGGCGCTGGCCGGGCTGGTGTCCTGGATCGGTGAGACCGGTCCGGCGCTGTCCTCGGTGCTGCACACGGCCGCCGTCCTGGACGACGGAGTGGTGGACGGCCTCTCGGCTGAGCGGCTGGAGTCCGTCCTGCGGGTGAAGGCCGAAGGTGCCGTCCTGCTCGACGAGTTGACCGCGGACCTGGACCTGGACGCCTTCGTCCTGTTCTCCTCGGCCGCGTCCACGCTCGGCGCAGCCGGTCAGGGCAACTACGCGGCGGCCAATGCCTTTCTGGACGCCCTGGCGGAGAACCGCCGTGGCCGCGGGCTGCCCGGTCTGTCGGTGGCCTGGGGCGCGTGGGGCGGTGGCGGGTTCGCCGAGTCCAGCGAGGCGGCACGGGCCCGGGTCAAGCGCGGCCCGATGCCGGCCATGGACCCGCAGCTCGCCGCCCGCGCCCTCGGAGGGGCGCTGGACGGCCCGGACGCCGTCGTCACCGTGATGGACGTCGACTGGGCCCTGCTGGTCTCCGCATCGGGCTCCGCGGACCTGCGGGAGGTGCCGCTCTTCCGCGACCTGCCCGAGGTCCGCCGGCTCGCCGCCCGAGGGGCCGGGGACGCCACCCGTACCGAGGGCGAACTGGCCCGCCGCCTGGCCGGGTTGGGCCGGGCCGAGCAGGAGCGGGTGCTCGCCGATGTGGTGCGGGCCGAGGTCGCCGTCGTACTGGGGCACGCCTCCGCCGACGCGGTCGAGGACCGGCGCTCGTTCAAGGACCTGGGCTTCGACTCGCTGACCGCCGTCGAGCTGCGCAACCGCCTCAACGCGGTGAGCGGCGTCCGGCTGCCCGCCACCCTCGTGTTCGACTACCCCACCCCGCTGCTGCTGGCCGGCTTCCTGCGCGGTGAACTGACCGGCGAGGCGGCCGGATCGGGTGCGGTCGTCGCCGTGACCGCCGCGGCCACGGACGAGCCGCTGGCGATCGTCGGCATGGCCTGCCGCTTCCCGGGCGGCGCCGGCAGCCCGGAGGCGTTCTGGGAGCTGCTGTCCTCGGGCGGTGACGCGGTGGGCGGGTTCCCGACCGACCGCGGCTGGGACCTGGAGGGCGTGTACGACCCGGACGGCGAGCGCGAGAACACGTCCTACGTGGCGCAGGGCGCCTTCGTCCGGGACGCGGCTGAGTTCGACGCGGGGTTCTTCGGGATCAGCCCGCGTGAGGCGCTGGCGATGGACCCGCAGCAGCGCCTGCTGCTGGAGGCGTCCTGGGAGGCCCTGGAGCGGGCCGGCATCGACCCGTCGGGGCTGCACGGCAGTGCGACCGGTGTCTTCGCCGGTGGCTACGCCTCGGGCTACGGCTTCACCCTGGCGGGCGAGGGAGGCGCCGGAGTCGAGGGCCACCTGCTGACCGGCAACGCGACGAGCGTGCTCTCCGGGCGCGTGTCGTACGCGCTCGGCCTGGAGGGCCCGGCGGTGACGATCGACACCGCGTGCTCCTCGTCCCTGGTCGCCCTGCACCTGGCCGCCCAGGCCGTGCGCTCCGGCGAGTGCTCGCTCGCGCTCGCCGGCGGCGCCACGGTGATGGCGACGCCGGGCATGTTCATCGACTTCTCGCGGCAGCAGGGGCTGTCCGCGGACGGCCGGTGCCGGGCGTTCTCCGAGGACGCCGACGGCACCGGCTGGGCCGAGGGCGTCGGGATGCTCGTGGTCGAGCGGCTGTCGGACGCGCGTCGCAACGGGCACCCCGTTCTGGCCATGCTGCGTGGTTCGGCGGTCAACCAGGACGGTGCGTCCAACGGTCTGACGGCGCCGAACGGCCCCTCGCAGCAGCGGGTGATCCGGGCGGCGCTGGCCAACGCGCGACTGTCCGCCGCCGATGTGGACGTGGTGGAGGCGCACGGCACGGGCACCACCCTGGGTGACCCGATCGAGGCCCAGGCCCTGCTGGCGACGTACGGTCAGGACCGGCCGGAGGGCAGGCCGCTGTGGCTGGGCTCGGTGAAGTCCAACATCGGGCACACCCAGGCGGCCGCCGGTGTGGCGGGCGTCATCAAGATGATCCTCGCTCTGCAGCACGAGCGGATCCCGCAGACGCTGCACGCCGAGGTGTCGTCCTCGCACGTGGACTGGTCGGCCGGCGAGGTGGAGCTGCTGACGGAGTCGGTGCCGTGGCCGGTGGGGGAGCGCCCGCGTCGGGCCGGTGTGTCCTCGTTCGGGATGAGCGGCACCAACGCCCACATCATCGTGGAGGAGGCGCCGGCGGCCGAGGTCGTTGAAGCCGTCCAGGCGCCGGAGACGGTGCCGGTGGTGGCAGGTGCCGCTGCGTGGCTGGTGTCGGGTCGGTCGGCCGAGGGGCTGGCGGCTCAGGCGGAGCGGCTGGCCGACTGGGTGGCCGCGCGGCCGGGGGTGACGTCGCGGGACGTCGCCTGGTCGCTGGCGACCACGCGGTCCGCGTTCGAGCACCGGGCGGTCGTGGTCGGCGGCGAGCGTGGCGAGCTGGTGTCCGGGTTGCAGAGCCTGGCGGCTGGTGTTCCCGGTGGTGCTCTGGTGTCGGGTGTGGCGCGGCCGGGTGTGCGGACGGTGTTCGCGTTCGCGGGTCAGGGGTCGCAGTGGGTCGGTATGGGCCGGGAGCTCGCTTTGGTGAGTCCGGTGTTCGCGGCGCGGTTGGCGGAGTGCGAGGCGGCGCTGGCGCCGTTCGTGGACTGGAAGCTCGCCGATGTGCTGGCCGGTGCCGAGGGTGCGCCGGAGATGAAGGCGGCGGATGTCGTCCAGCCAGCGCTGTGGGCCGTGATGGTGTCGCTGGCCGCGGTCTGGGAGGCCGCCGGGGTGACGCCGGATGCGGTCGTGGGTCACTCGCAGGGTGAGATCGCCGCGGCGACCGTGGCCGGGATGCTGTCCCTGGAGGACGGTGCCCGGGTGGTGGCGCTGCGGTCGCGGTCGTTGAAGGTGCTGGCGGGTCTTGGGGGGATGCTGTCGGTGAGCTGCTCCGCCGCTGTCGCGGAGGAGCGGATCGCGCGCTTCGGTGAGCGTCTGTCGCTGGCGGCGGTCAACGGGCCGTCGGCGGTGGTGGTTTCGGGTGATCCGGAGGGTCTGGAGGAGCTGAAGGCGGAGTTCGAGGCCGCAGGTGTGCGTGCCCGGATGGTCGCGGTGGACTACGCCTCCCACTCCGCGCAGGTGGACCGCCTCGAAGCGGAGATCACCTCTGTTCTCGCCGGGATCAGCCCTCGTCGCGGCCGGGTCCCGATGGTCTCCGCGATGACCGGCGAGACGCTGACGGGTGAGGAGCTGGACGCGGCGTACTGGTACGGCAGCCTGCGGGCGACCGTCCACTTCGACCGCGCGGTCCGTACTCTCGCGGGCCAGGGTCACCAGGTGTTCGTGGAGGTCACTCCGCACCCGGTGCTGATGGGTGCGATGAACGACACCCTCGAAGAGGTCGCCCAGGAGGCGGGCCCGGGCATCGTGCCGGCTGCCGTCTGCGGGACCCTGCGCCGCGACGAGGGCGGGACGGCCCGTCTGGTCACCTCCTTCGCCGAGGCGTTCGTCAACGGCGCGCCCGTCGACTGGACATCCGTCCTCCCGGCCGCCGAGCGGATCGAGCTGCCCACCTACGCCTTCCGGCATGAGCGCTACTGGCCGCAGGGGATGCTGCCCCTGTCGCTGGCGGGCGCCGGTCAGGACGCGGCCTCGCTGGGCCTGGGAGCGGTGGACCACCCCCTGCTCGGCGCGGCCGTCGAACTGGCCGGCGGCACCGGCCTGGTGTGCACCGGGCGGCTGTCCCTGCGCACCCACCCGTGGCTGGCCGACCACGCCGTCGGCGGGGCCGTGCTGCTGCCCGGAACCGGGTTCGTCGAGCTGGCGGTGCGGGCCGGTGACCAGGTGGGCTGCGGTCTGCTGGAGGAGCTGACCCTCCAGGCACCGCTGGTCCTGCCCGCCGACGGCTCCGGTGTCCAGGTCCAGGTGGTCCTGGCCGAGGCCGACGCCGAGGGCCGTCGTGCGATCGAGGTGTTCTCCCGCCCCGACGCCGCCGACCTGTGGCAGGCCTGGGCGCAGCACGCGAGCGGCGTGGTGGCCCCGGCCCCGGCGGCCTCGCGGACGCCGGAGGAGCTGGAGGTCTGGCCGCCGGAGGGCGCGACCGCGCTCGCCGTCGACGAGGTGTACGACGTCCGGCTGGCCGAGGTGTACGGCCCGGCGTTCCACGGTCTGCGGGCCGCCTGGCGCCGCGGTGAGGACGTGTTCGCCGAGGTGGTGCTGCCGGAGTCGGTGGCGCGGGAGGCGGGGGCGTTCGGTCTGCACCCGGTGCTGCTCGACGCGGCCCTGCACGCCGCCCTGCTGGAGGGCACGCCCCTGTCGGACGCGGAGTCGGACGGCCGGCCGGACGGGGTCCGGATGCCGTTCGCCTGGACCGGCGTCGAGCTGCATGCGAGCGGTGCTTCCGTCCTCCGCGCCCGGCTGCGGCGCGACGCCCGGGGCGGTCTGGCGCTGACGGCCGTGGACCCGGCCGGTGCCCTGGTGGTGTCGGTGGAGTCGTTGGTCAGCCGACCGGTGTCGGCCGACCAGCTGCGGGCCGCCGACAGCGGGGCGGCGGACGCGCTGTTCGTCGAGGAGTGGGTGCCGGTGGCCGAGGCCCCCGCCCCGGCCGGCGGGTGGGCGCTGATCGGCGCCGACCGGTTCGGCATGGTCGGGGAACTGGCGGCCGTCGGCGTGCCGGTCCGGTCGTTCGCCGACCTGGCCGAGGCCGCGGCGGCGACGGACGCGGGTGAGGCCGCGCCGGACGTGGTGCTGGTCTGCGTCGGTGCGACACCGGCGACGCCCGAGGCTCCGGAGGCCGGGACGGTCCCGGAGACCGCCCGCCGGCTCGCCGCCGACGCGCTGGCCCTGGCCCAGGAGTGGCTGGACGAACAGCGCCTGGAGTCCGCCCGGTTGGTGGTCGTCACCCGGGGCGGTGCGGCCGTCGGGGCTGGCGAGGCCGTGGTCGACCTGGCCGCCGCCGCGGCCCGGGGCCTGCTGCGCTCGGCGCAGGCGGAGAACCCCGGCCGGCTGGTCCTCGTCGACCTGCCCGCCGCCGGTACGGACGGGCGGATCGCCCTCCTCCCGGCGGTCCTCGCGGCCGGCGAGCCCGAGCTGGCCCTGCGCGGCGAGAGCGCGTTCGGGCGCCGGCTCAACCGTCCGTCCGGCGCTGGAGCAGCGGTTGAACGGCCTTCGGGCCCCGTCGCCGACGGCCGGCGGACGCTCCTGGTGACCGGTGGAACGGGCACGTTGGGCGGCCTGGTGGCCCGTCACCTGGTCGTGACCGGGCGGGCCCACGGCGTGGTGCTGACCAGTCGTTCCGGGCCGGCCGCCCCGGTGGTGGCCGGGCTCGCCGCCGAGCTGGCGCAGCTCGGTGCGTGGGTCCGGGTCGTGGCGTGCGACGTCGCGGACCGGGACGCGCTGGCCGCGCTCCTGGCCGCGCTCCCGGCCGACTGCCCGCTGGGCTCGGTCGTCCACGCCGCCGGGATCATCGACGACGGCGTGATCGGCACCCTGACCGCCGACCGGCTGGCGGCGGTCATGCGGCCGAAGGCCGACGCCGCGTGGCACCTCCACGAACTGACCCGGGGCCTCGACCTCGAGAACTTCGTCCTGTTCTCCTCGGCGGCCGGGATCTTCGGCGCGCCGGGGCAGGGCAACTACGTCGCCGCCAACTCCTTCCTGGACGCGCTGGCCGGCCACCGGCGGGCCGCCGGCCTGGCGGGCCTGTCGCTGGCCTGGGGCCCGTGGGTGCACGAGGCGGGCATCGGCCGGGACCTGGGCGAGCACCTGCTGACCCGGATCAGCCGCTCCGGGGTCACGGCCCTGGGCGCGGACGAGGGCCTGGCCGTGATGGACGAGGCGATGGCCCGCGGCGAGGCCGTCCTGGTGCCCGCCCGGCTGGACCTGGCGGACCTGCGGGCGCGCGCCGCCCGCACCGGTGACGTCCCGCCGCTGTGGCGGGCGCTGGCCGGGGGCCGGGTCCGCCGGTCGGCCGCCGCCCAGGCCGCGACCGGCGCCGACGCCGCCGATGCGCTGCGCCGCCGTCTGGCCGGCCTGTCCGGTCAGGAGCGCGACCGTACGCTGCTGGACCTGGTGCGGGCCCACGTGGCCGCGGTGCTCGGGCACGCCTCCGCCGAGGCGGTCGAGCCCACCCGGGCCTTCACCGACCTGGGCTTCGACTCGCTCACCGCGGTGGAGCTGCGGAACCGGCTGCGGACGGAGACCGGGCTGCGGCTTCCGGCCACGCTGGTCTTCGACTACCCCACCCCCGTCGCCCTGGCCGCTCTGCTGCGCGGCGAGCTGGCGGGCGACCTGCCCGCCGCGGCCGGCCCGGTCCGGCCGTCCGGCGCGGTGACGGACGAGCCGGTCGCGATCGTCGGCATGGCCTGCCGGTTCCCCGGCGGCGTCGCCGGACCGGAGGAGCTGTGGGCGCTGCTGGCCGGGGGCCGGGACGCGATCGGTCCGTTCCCGCAGGACCGCGGTTGGGACCTCGACGCCCTGTACGACCCGGACACCGAGCACGCCGGAACCTCCTACACCCGGGAGGGCGGCTTCCTCCAGGACGTCAGCGGGTTCGACCCGGCGTTCTTCGGGATCAGCCCGCGTGAGGCGCTGGCGATGGACCCGCAGCAGCGCCTGCTGCTGGAGACGTCCTGGGAGGCCTTCGAGCGGGCCGGGATCGACCCGGCGAGCCTGCGGGGCACCCAGACCGGCGCCTTCGTCGGCGGCTACAGCTCGGGGTACGCCGCGATGAGCCTCGACGGCGATTCGGAGTTCGAGGGCATCGACAGCCACGTGATGACCGGGAACGCGACCAGCGTCCTGTCGGGCCGGCTGTCGTACACGCTCGGCCTGGAAGGCCCGGCGGTGACGATGGACACGGCGTGCTCCTCGTCGCTGGTGGCGCTGCACCTGGCCTGCCAGTCGGTCCGGGCGGGGGAGTGCTCGCTCGCGCTCGCCGGTGGCGTCACGGTCACGGCGGCCCCGGACGGGTTCATCGCCTTCTCCCAGGCGCGCGGTCTGGCGGTGGACGGGCGCTCCAAGGCGTTCGCCGCGTCCGCCGACGGCATGGGCATGGCCGAGGGCGTGGGCATGCTCGTGGTGGAGCGGCTGTCGGACGCGCGCCGCAACGGGCATCCGGTGCTGGCGGTGGTGCGCGGTTCGGCGGTCAACCAGGACGGTGCGTCCAATGGTCTGACGGCGCCCAACGGCCCCTCGCAGCAGCGGGTGATCCGGGCCGCCCTGGACAACGCGGGTCTGGCCGCGGGTGACGTGGACGCGGTGGAGGCGCACGGCACCGGCACCAAGCTGGGCGACCCGATCGAGGCCCAGGCGCTCCTGGCCACCTACGGCCAGGACCGTCCCGAGGACCGGCCGGTCCTCCTCGGCTCGGTGAAGTCGAACATCGGGCACACCCAGGCGGCCGCCGGTGTGGCCGGTGTGATGAAGATGGTGTTGGCGCTGCGGCATGAGGAACTGCCGCCCACGCTGCACGTGGACGAGCCGTCACCGCACATCGACTGGTCGGCCGGGAACTCGCGGCTGCTCACGGAGTCGGTGCCGTGGCCGGCGGGGGAGCGCCCGCGTCGGGCCGGTGTGTCCTCGTTCGGGATGAGCGGCACCAACGCGCACGTCATCCTGGAGGAGGCCCCCGCCGAGGAGGCCGCCGAACCGCGGACCACGGCCACCGAGCCGGTGCTGTCGGGGGTCGGCGCGTGGGCGCTGTCGGGCCGGTCGGCCAAGGCGCTGTCGGGGCAGGCGGGCCGGCTGCGCGAGTGGGTGGCCGCCCGGCCGGAGGCCGAGCCGCAGGACGTGGCCTGGTCGCTGGCCGCGACCCGGTCCCTGTTCGAGCACCGGGCCGTCGTGGTCGGCGGTGACCGCGCGGAACTCGTGGCGGGGCTGGACAGCCTGACGGCGGGTGCGTCCGCCGGGTCGGTGGTCTCGGGCGTGGCCCGGGCCGATGCGCGCCCGGTGTTCGTCTTCCCGGGTCAGGGTTCGCAGTGGGTCGGCATGGGCCGGGAGCTCGCCGCGGTGAGTCCGGTGTTCGCTGCCCGGCTGGCGGAGTGTTCGCAGGCTCTGGCGCCGTACGTGGACTGGAAGCTCGCCGATGTGCTGGCGGGTGCCGAGGGCGCTCCCGCGCTGGAGGCGGCGGATGTGGTGCAGCCGGCGCTGTGGGCCGTGATGGTGTCGCTGGCGGCCGTCTGGGAGGCCGCGGGTGTGGCTCCCGAAGCGGTGGCCGGTCACTCGCAGGGTGAGATCGCCGCTGCGACGGTGGCCGGGATGCTGTCGCTGGAGGACGGTGCCCGGGTGGTGGCGCTGCGGTCGCAGTCGTTGAAGGTGCTGGCGGGTCTGGGCGGGATGCTCTCGGTGAGCTGCTCCGCCGCCGTCGCGGAGGAGCGGATCGCGCGCTTCGGTGAGCGTCTGTCACTGGCGGCGGTCAACGGCCCGGCCACGGTGGTGGTTTCGGGTGACCCCGAGGGTCTGGAGGAGCTGAAGGCGGAGTTCGAGGCCGAGGGTGTCCGCGCCCGGATGGTCGCGGTGGACTACGCCTCGCACTCCGCCCAGGTCGAG
>NZ_JAFLNG010000236.1 GCF_017427025.1 Streptomyces sp. FH025 | reverse complement strand
TGGACGGCTACGGCCTGGTGGCCGTGGTCGCCGGGGACCGGCTGACCACCTACGACGTGACCGCGCACAGCTGCGTGCCGGGCTGGATAGTGGCGGACCGCCGAGGCGCGCCCGGACCCGACGGCACCACCCGGTTCGTCATCGACGACAACGCCCTGACGCTCACCCCGCAGGGCACCGACGCACTGATCCAGCGCGCGGAAGGCTCGGCCGGGACCACGATGCTGAACCGGCTCGACGCCCTGCCGGCGCTCTGCACCCGGCCGGCGCCGAACGACCCGCTCTCAGTCTTCGACCGATTCGCCGAGACCTTCGCGGAGAACTACCCCTTCTTCGCGGCCAAGCGGATCGACTGGCCCGCCCGCTGCGCCGAGGAGCGCCGGAAGATCGGCCCTGCGACCACCCCCGACGAGCTCCAGCAGGCGTTCGTCCGGCTGCTGGACCCGCTCGACGACGCGCACACCAGCTTGGCCCGGGTCACCGACCGCCCGCACGGCGTCTTCAGCGGGCGCCGCCCGGGCACCGAGCCGCCGACGAAGGCCGACCTGGCCCGGGCCCGGGAGGCCGTCGCCGCCCAACTCGCCGGACCGGTACGGACCTTCGGAGCCGGACGACTGACCGTCGGCCAACTCCCGGACGGCCTCCGCTACCTGCGGGTGGATTCCTTCAGCGACTACGCGGACGGCTTCTTCGTCGCCCAGGCCGAGGAGCTCGACCGCGCACTGGACACCCTGCTGGCCGACCCGGACCGGATCGCCGGGCTGGTGATCGACGTCCGGGTCAACGGCGGCGGCTCGGACGTGCTCGGGCTGCAGATCGCCTCCCGGCTCACCGACCGCCCGTACGTCGCCTACCGCAAGGTGGCCCGCGACGACCCGGCGGATCCGACCAGGTACACCCGGCCGCAGCCGATCACCGTGCAGCCCTCGAACGGCAGGCACTTCACCGGACCGGTGGCCCTGCTCACCTCCTCGGCGTCGATCAGCGCGGCCGAGACCTTCACCCAGGCCCTGATGGGCCGCTCCCCTCACGTGGTCCGGATCGGCCAGAACACCCAGGGCGTCTTCTCCGACGTCATGATCAAGACCCTCTCGCCGGACTTCATGGTGGCGCTGCCGAACGAGAAGTTCCTCACCCGCAGGGGCACCAGCTTCGACGGACCCGGCATCCCTCCGGACATCCGCACCCCGGTGTTCACCCCGGACGAGCTGGCCGGGCTCAGGGACTCGGCCCTGAGCACGGCCCGCAGGGTGCTCAGGGCCGAGGACTCCCGAGGAGACACCAGGGGGAACTCCCGAGGGGACTCCCACGGTGACACCCCAGGGGACCGGGACGAGCAGTAGCCGCTACATCGGGTCCACCGCCCTCAGTTCGCCGTCCAACTCCAGCCACCTGGTCAGGCCCAGGCCGCGCAGGAACGGCAGGTCGTGGCTGACCACGATCAGCGCGCCCTGGTAGGCGGCCAGCGCCTGGGTGAGCTGGCGGACGCTGGCGAGGTCCAGGTTGTTGGTCGGCTCGTCGAGCAGCAGCAGCTGCGGCGGGGGCTCGGCCAGCAGCAGCGCGGCCAGAGTCGCCCGGAACCGCTCGCCGCCGGAGAGGGTGCCGGCGGGCTGGTCGGCCCGGCCGCCGCGGAACAGGAAGCGGGCCAGCCGGGCGCGGATCGCATTGTCCCCCGCGGCGGGGGCGAACAGCTTGACGTTCTGCACGACGCTGAGCCCGTCGTCCAGCAGGTCGAGCCGCTGCGGAAGGTGGCGCAGCGACACCGGGGCGGTGATCTCCCCCTCCAGCGGGGCGAGTTCGCCCGCGATGGTGCGCAGCAGGGTCGTCTTGCCCGAGCCGTTGCGGCCGACCAGCGCGATCCGCTCGGGGCCGCGCAGGTCGAGGTCGGCGGTGGCGCCGCAGGACAGCCGGACCTTCTGCAGGGTGAGGACGGTACGGCCGGCCGGCACGGCGGTGCGTGGCAGGTCGATCCGGATCTCGGCGTCGTCGCGCACGGCCTCCTCGGCCGCGGTGAGCCGCTGTTTGGCCTCCTCCAGTCGTTCGGTGTGCATGCCGGTCAGTCGGCCCGCCGTCTCCTGGCCCTTGCGCTTGAGCATCCCGGCGAAGATGTGCGGGTCGTTGCGGGTGACGGAGCGCTTCTTGCCGTAACTGGCGCTGCGCTCCAGTCGGGTACGGGCTTCGACCAAGTCCCGCTTCTGGCGCTGGACGTCGGCCTCGGCGTTGCGCAGCAGCCGTTCTGCCGTCTCCTGCTGGGCCGCCAGGGTGCGCTCGTAGTCGGCGAAGTTTCCGCCGTACCAGGTGACTTCGCCGTCCCGCAGGTCGGCGATCTGGTCGACGTGCCGGAGCAGCTCGCGGTCGTGGCTGACGATCACCATGACGCCGCTCCAGCCGGCCACCGTCTCGTAGAGCCGCTCGCGGGCGGCCCGGTCGAGGTTGTTGGTGGGCTCGTCGAGCAGCAGCACGTCGGGGCGGCGCAGCAGCAGGGCGGCCAGCCGCATCAGCACGGCCTCGCCGCCGGAGAGTTCGCCGGTGGTGCGGTCGAGGCCGAGGCGGTGCAGGCCGAGCCGGTCGAGGGTGGCGCGGGCGCGCTCCTCGACGTCCCAGTCGTCGCCGACGGCGTCGAAGTGCCTCTGGTCGGTGTCGCCGGACTCGATGGCGTGCAGGGCCTCGCGGGCGGCCCGGATGCCGAGCGCCTCGTCGACCCGCAGCCCGGTGTCGAGCGTGAGGCCCTGCGGCAGGTAGCCGAGTTCGCCGTCGACCCGGACGGTGCCGCCGGTGGGGGTGAGCTCGCCGGCGATCAGCCGCAGCAGGGTGGACTTTCCGGCGCCGTTGAGGCCGATGAGTCCGGTGCGGCCGGGGCCGACGGCGAGGTGGAAGCCGTCCAGTACGGGTTTGCCGTCCGGCCACTCGAACGAGAGGTCGGTGCAGAGGACGGCGGTGGTGGGTTGTGCCATGTAGGGCCTCCCGGGCGGTTGCTGAAGGGGGTGATGAGCAACACGGGGAGACACCGCGGGTGCGGGACCGGAACGGCCGGAGGACAAGGCGGCGAAGGAAACGGAAGAAGTCGCCACAGGGCCGTGACTGAGGTCGCACACACGCACACCACGCGACGGCAGCAGGGCCTGCGCGGCGGGGCGGTGTCCCGGGACCTCAGTAGAGCAACGGCCTTCTCCTTGTCTGGCTGATGACGTGGACCACGCTAGGGACGTCGAGGAACGCGTGCAACCGAATTTCCGAGCGCTGGGCGGAGAGCCCCTGACAGGAGGCCCACCGGGGGCCTCGGCGAAGGCCTCGGCGAAGGCCCCGGCAGTGGCCCCGGCAGTGGCCCCAACAGAGGCCCCGACGAAGGCCACGTGCCGATCCGGTGCCGATCCCGTGACAGACCCGTCCCGGTCGGGGCCGGATGTAAGGAGTCCCTCAACCGCGTGGCAGACTCCTCCCCTGCCATACCCGCCGCGGTTCCGGGCCGTACCCGGGCAACGGGCCGTACGGCGGTAGTCAACAGGGGGATTTGAATTCATGTCACCGATATCCCGGCCGCGCCGTGCCGTTCTGGGCGCCTCCGTCGCCGCGCTGACCATGGTGGTCGCCACCGCCTGCGGGCCGGACAACAGTGACCCGGTCGGCGCCCAGACCGCCGCGCCCTCGGTCGCGGCCAGCGAGTCCGGGAAGCCGGGCGCGGCTCCGATCAAGCTGCCGACGATCGAAGAGCTGAAGACCTGGAAGCTCGAGGACTGGGACAAGTGGGCCCAGGCGAACGTCATCACTCCTGCGGCCAAGGGCTACTGGACGCTGCAGAAGCTGCTGAACGCCAAGCCCAAGCCGCTGCCGCAGCCGGCCCAGGACCCGACGCAGACACCCGCGCAGCCCACCGCCGCCCAGCCGCCGACCGGCCCGGACCAGCTGCCGAGCGTCGTCCCGGCGAAGCCCGTGGCGCACCCGTTCCCGAAGAACATGCACGTCAACGGCAAGATCTTCTTCAAGGACGGCAACGAGGACTACGTCTGCTCCGGCACCGTCGTCTCCGACCCGGCCAACCCGGGCAAGAGCAACCTGGTGTGGACCGCGAGCCACTGCCTGCACGGCGGCAAGGGCAACAAGTACTACACCGACATCACCTTCGCCCCGGCCTTCAACAGCAACGGCGTACTGAGCAACGGCGACAAGCAGAAGGCCAAGCTGGAGGACGCCGAGCCGTACGGCGAGTGGAACGCGACGGCCGGCATGGTCTCGCCGCAGTGGACCGCCGAGGCCGACCCGGAGAAGGGCGGCCCCTGGAGCCAGTACGACTTCGGCATCATCAAGGTCGCCAACCCCGACCCGAAGGGCAAGTCGCTGGAGGAGACCGTCGGCGGCTCGGTGCCGCTGTGGTTCAACGCGCCGCGCGACCAGCTCTCCGGCGTCGCCAACTACGGCTTCCCGGAGGGCAAGCCCTTCGACGGCGTCGAGCTGGAGCACTGCGACGGCGGCAAGCCCGCCAAGAAGACCGGTGACCCGAGCCGCCCGGCGATGCTGGTGATCGGCTGCAACATGACCGGCGGCAGCAGCGGCGGCGGCTGGTACGCCACCAAGGACGGCAAGCCGGCCCTGGTCAGCGACACCTCCATCGGCAACGGCGCCAACACCTACGAGGCCGGCCCGTACCTGGAGGACGTGGCGCAGCACATGTTCGACTACTTCTCGAAGAAGGCCAAGTAACCAGGACGGACGTACGACCAAGACGCACGTGCCACCAAGACGGACGTACGACCTAGCCGGACGTACGGCTAAGACGGACGTGCCGCCAACACGGACGTACGACCAAGCCAGACGTACGGCTAAGACGGACGTACGACCAAGACGCACGTACCGCCAACACGGACGTACAACCAAGACGCACGTACCGCCAAGACGGACGTGCCACCAACACGGACGTACGACCAACCCCGCCGAGTGATCGGCGGCTGGTTCCCGTCTCCGGGGGCCGCGGCTGCCACAGCCGCGGCCCCCGGGCTTTTCCGGCCGGGGCCCCGCTCCTCCTACAATCGGCCCCATCATGAGCGCCACACTCGTAGTCAAGGACCTCAGCGCCGGCCACGGCGAACGCACCCTCTTCTCCGGCCTGGACCTGGTCGTCGCCCCCGGTGACGTGATCGGCCTGGTCGGCGTGAACGGCGCCGGGAAGTCGACCCTGCTGCGCCTGCTGGCGGGCCTGGACACCCCCGAGGGCGGCTCGCTCAGGCTCAGCCCGGCCAGCGCCAACGTCGGCCACCTGCCGCAGGAGCCGGAGCGCCGCGAGGGCGAGTCGGTGCGCGACTTCCTCGCCCGGCGCACCGGCGTGACGGCCGCGCAGGCCGCACTGGACGAGGCCACCGAGGGCCTGGTCGAGGGCCGCCCGGGCGCCGACGACGCCTACGCGGCGAGCCTGGACCGCTGGCTTGACCTCGGCGGCGCCGACCTGGAGGAGCGGGCCGAGGAGGTGGCCGACTCGCTCGGGCTGAAGGTCTCGCTGGACCTTCCGATGACGGCGCTGTCCGGCGGCCAGGCCGCCCGCGCGGGCCTGGCCTCCCTGCTGCTCTCCCGCTACGACGTCTTCCTGCTCGACGAGCCCACCAACGACCTCGACCTGGAGGGCCTGGAGCGGCTGGAGTCCTTCGTCAAGGGCCTGCGCGCCGGCACCGTGCTGATCAGCCACGACCGCGAGTTCCTGGCCCGCACCGTCACCAAGGTGCTGGAGCTGGACCTGCACCAGCGGCAGGTCAACCTGTACGGCGGCGGCTACGAGGCGTACCTGGAGGAGCGGGCGGTGGCCCGCAGGCACGCCCGCGAGGAGTACGAGGAGTACGCCGACACCAAGTCCTCGCTGGAGGCCCGGGCTCAGATGCAGCGCAACTGGCTGGAGCACGGCGTGCGCAACGCCCGCCGCAAGGGCGGCGACAACGACAAGAAGGCCCGCGCGACCCGCTCCGAGTCCACCGAGAAGCAGGCCGCCAAGGCCCGGCAGACCCAGCGGATGATCGAGCGCCTGGACGTGGTCGAGGAGCCGCGCAAGGAGTGGGAGCTGCGGATGGAGATCGCCACCGCTCCGCGCTCCGGCTCGGTGGTCGCGACCCTGCGCGGGGCCACCGCCCGGCGCGGCGACTTCGCGTTCGGCCCCGTGGACCTGCAGATCGACTGGGCCGACCGGGTCGCCATCACCGGTGCCAACGGCGCGGGCAAGTCCACGCTGCTGGCCGCCCTGCTCGGCCGGCTGGAGCTCGACGGCGGCAGCGCCGCCCTGGGCTCCGGCGTGGTGGTCGGCGAGGTGGACCAGGCGCGCGGCCTCTTCCTGGGCGGGGAGCCGCTGCTGGAGGCCTTCGCGGCCGCCGTGCCGGAGCTCTCGCCGGAGGACGTGCGCACCCTGTTGGCCAAGTTCGGCCTCAAGGCGGTGCACGTGCTGCGCCCGGCCGACACCCTCTCCCCCGGCGAGCGCACCCGGGCGGCGCTCGCGCTGCTCCAGGCGCGCGGCGTCAACCTGCTGGTGCTGGACGAGCCCACCAACCACCTGGACCTGCCCGCGATCGAGCAGCTGGAATCCGCGCTCGGCTCCTACACCGGCACCCTGCTGCTCGTCACCCACGACCGGCGGATGCTGGACACCGTCGCGGTGAACCGGCGGATCGAGGTCCGGGACGGACGGGCGCACGAGCTCTGACCCCCCTCGCACGAGCTCTGACCCCCTCGCGCATGACCCCTGCCCCCGCGCGTAGCACATGACGGTCCCGCCGGGAATTGGTCTCGACCTCTTCCCGGCGGGACCGTCATGTGCTGTGCTGTGCGCCATGGTTGACAGCGCACTGGCAGGGACGCCCTACCCGACCGTCCCGCTATCCCCGATGACGGTGCCGGCCCACGAGGCCGAGGACCGCGGCAAGGCCTTCCACGACGTGATGGCGCAGCGCCGGACCGTCCGCGACTACTCCACCCGCCCGATCCCTGACGGGGTGATCGAGTGGGCGGTCCGCACGGCGGGCACCGCGCCCAGCGGTGCGCACGTCCAGCCCTGGCGGTTCGTGGTGATCACCGACCCGGAGCGCAAGCGGCGGCTGCGCGAGGCGGCCGAGGCCGAGGAGCGCGAGTTCTACGGCCACCGGGCCTCCGAGGAGTGGCTGGCCGCGCTGGCGCCGATCGGCACCGACTGGAACAAGCCCTTCCTGGAGGACGCGCCGGCCGTGATCGTCGTGTTCGAGGTGCACAAGGGGCCCAACTCGCCGCGCCCGTACTACACCAAGGAGTCGGTGGGGATCGCGGTCGGGCTGCTGCTGGCCTCGCTGCACCAGGCCGGGCTGGCCACGCTGACCCACACGCCGAGCCCGATGAGGTTCCTCAACGAGGTGTGCGACCGCCCGGCCGAGGAGCGTGCCGCGTACGTGATCCCGGTCGGCTATCCGGCCGAGGGGGCGCGCGTACCCGACCTGCGGCGCAAGGAGCTCGACGAGGTGATGATCCGGCTCTGACGCGCCGGGGCCGCGGCGGGCACGCCCCCCGTCTGGGGGAAGCCCTGGGGGAAGCCCGAGAGAACCCCGGGCGAATCCCGGGGCAATCCCGGGCAATCCCGGGGGAGCCCGGGAAAACCGGATGGTGACAGGTCCTGGCCAAGGCCATAATCGCCGCCATGAGCCAAGCACAGCCACGCTCCTGTGAGCCCGCCCGGGCCGCACTGGAGGCGACCACCGGGCGGCCGCCCGAGCTGCTGCGGCTGCCCGGCGGTCTCTCGCTGCACCGCCGCCGCAGCTCCCACGCGGGCGCGCTGAACCGGGCCGTCCGGGCCAACCTGGACCACCTGCGGCCCTGGATGGAGTGGGCCGCCGAGGCGCCCTCCCGGGCCCGGACCACCGAGCTGACCCGGGCCGGCACCGCCGCCTGGGACGCCGGCACCGACTTCATGTACCTGGCCGGTCTGGACGCCGAACCGGGCCGGGTGGTCGGCGCCTTCGGTCTGCACGGGCGGATCGGCCCGGGCGCGCTGGAGATCGGCTACTGGGTCGCGGCCCGGCACGTCGGCCGGGGCATCGCCACCACCGCGGCCGGGGCGCTGACCGAGGCCGCGCTGGCGCTGCCCGGGATCGCGCGGGTGGAGATCCGCTGCGACCGGGCGAACGGCGCCAGCGCGGCCGTCCCGCGCAAGCTCGGCTACCGGCTCGACCGGGTGGCCGAGGCCGCCGTCCGGGCTCCGGCCGAGACCGGACGGCAGCTGGTGTGGGTCATGGAACGCTGAGCTGCGAAGATCAGCGCAGCTCAGAAACGCCCGCCGGCCGCCTCCGGCAGCGCGTCCAGCTCGGCCAGGTCGGCGGCCGAGAGCTCGACCTCGGCCGCGCCCGCGTTGTCGACCAGGTAGCGCGGCGTCTTGGTGCCCGGGATCGGGAAGACGTACCGGCCCTGTGCCAGCACCCAGGCCAGCGCGACCTGCGCGGGCGTGGCGCCGATCCGCTCGGCGACCGCCCCGACCCTCCCGACCAGCTCCAGGTTGGCCTTCAGCGCGTCCTGCTGGAAGCGCGGCATCCGGCGGCGGTAGTCGTCGGCGGGCAGCTCGTCGAAGGAGGAGATGCTGCCGGTCAGGAAGCCCCGGCCGAGCGGCGAGTACGGCAGGAAGGCGATGCCCTGCTCCTCGGTGTACGGCAGCACCTCGGCCAGCACGTCCCTGGTCCACAGCGACAGTTCGGTCTGCACCGAGGCCACCGGGTGCACCGCCTGCGCCCGCTTGATCTCCTCGACGCTCACCTCGGAGAGCCCGATCCGGCGGGCCTTGCCGGCCTGGACGGCCTCGGCGAGCGCGCCCCAGGTCTCCTCGATCGGGACGGCCGGGTCGACCCGGTGCAGCTGGTAGAGGTCGACGTGGTCGGTGCGCAGCCGGCGCAGGCTCTCGTCGATCGAGCGGCGCACGTGCTCGGGGCGACCGTCGCGGTCCGCGGCCTGGCCCATCCCGCCCGGGACGACGCCGACCTTGGTGGCGAGGAAGGCGCGTTCGCGGTACGGGCCGTCCAGCGCCGCGCCGACCACCTCCTCGTTGGTGAACGGGCCGTAGATGTCGGCGGTGTCGATCAGGGTGACGCCGAGGTCGAGCGCCTGGCGGATCACGCCGACGGACTTCTCGTCGTCCCGGTTGTGCACGTCGTAGGCGAAGGTCATCCCCATGCAGCCGAGGCCGATGACGCCGACCTCGGGGCCGTTGCTGCCGAACGGGGCGTTGCGCATGACGGTGCTCCTGTCTGTTTCCGGCTGTTCTCGCAGTGCTTCGGGAACTGCGAGTGGAACGGATCCGACGGTCGATCAAGTTCCGTGGTGGATCAAGGAGTCCAGCTTCCACCTTGGAGGGCGCTCAAGGTCAAGCCCGGCCGAAAACGACCGACGGTAACGACCGGCAATAACGACCGACGGAAACAACCGGAAGACCGTGGGCCACCGATCGCTCATATGCTCATCAGGCCACCACGAGGGCACAGGCGGGGCGCGCGCCTCCGGTTTCACCACCGGGCTTGAAGAGCCGGTCGTCGACCCGCGGTATTCGTACCCGGACGATCCATCGGGCCACCGCCGGGCGGCCGTCCGACAAACCGGCGCGCGAGAGCCCGTCCACGGCCGGTCCGCACCACCGGGCGCCGACCGCCCGGCCTTGGCAGGGCTCACCACGACGGCCGAGGCTCTGCCCGCGGCCGATCGACTCGGCCCGCCACCACTGGAAGATCGGCCCTTCGCCACTGGAACCGGGGAGGAACACCCATGTCGCTCTCGCGCACCCGAACCGCCGCCCTCGCCCTGCTCGTCGCCGCCGGCCCCGCGCTGGCCACCACCACCCTCGCCGCGCCGGCCCAGGCCGCGAACCGCGCCTCCAGCCACTTCGACGACGGCAGCTTCGAGTCCCCCAAGGCCCCGGCCAACGCCTTCACCGAGTACAACGCCGGCCAGCTGTTCGGCCCGTGGCGGGTCGTCAGCGGCAGCGTCGACCTGATCGGCGCGGGCATGTGGCAGGCCGCCGAGGGCGACCAGTCGCTGGACCTGAACGGCGCCGACAGCGGCACCATCGCCCAGACCTTCACCACCGTCCCCGGCACCACCTACTCGGTCACCTACGCGCTGGCCGGCAACCCCGGCGGCGGGCCCGCGCTGCGCACCGGGCAGGTGCTCGTCGACGGCCAGGACTTCCAGGACTTCTCCTTCGACATCACCGGCAAGACCCGGACCGCGATGGGCTACGTGGGGCGACAGTTCACCTTCGTCGCACAGAACTCCTCCACCACGCTGAGTTTCCGGAGCACCGTCGCCGGCGCGTTCGGGCCGGTGCTCGACAACGTCCAGGTC
>NZ_JAFLNG010000235.1 GCF_017427025.1 Streptomyces sp. FH025 | reverse complement strand
GGCGTTGTAGCTGTCGCCGATCACGAAGTCCACGGTGGCGTCGGTGCGGGCGTCGGCGGTGACGGTGGCCCCGGCGATCTGCGAGCCGACCAGGGTTCCCGCGCCGGCACCGGCCGGGCCCGCGATCACCTGGGCGGTGCCGGGCACCTTCTTGTCCAGCTCGGCCGGGGCGTTGCCGACCTTGCCGATGGTGAAGCCGCGCTTCTTGAACTCCTCGGCGGTCCGCCCGGCCAGACCGGCCTTGGTGGTGGCGTTGTAGATGTTCACCGTGACGGCGGCGGCCTGCGGGATCGCGTGCGGGTCGCCCTGGGCGCCGGGTGCGGCGGGTGCGCCGGGGGCTCCCGGGGTGGCGCCCGGCGTCGGGGCGGCCAGCGGCTTGCCGGACGGGGTCGCGCAGGCCTGCGCGGAGGAGTTCTTGTCCTTGCCGCGGAAGATGTCGTACAGCTGCACGCCGCCGAGGCCGATCAGGGCCAGGGCGAGCAGGCCCGCGAGGACGGCGATCACCTTGCGGCTCTTCTTCGGGGGCCGGCCCAGCCGCGGATAGGCGTTGCCGGTGACGCGGTACTGCTTCCCCTTGAGGCCTTGGGGAGTCAACATGCTCACGGTTTGTCTCCCCCTCGTGCCAGGGCGGGGTCGGGATGACGGGGTGGCCGGGTAGAGGTGTCCCCGGGTGCGGGCGGATCCCCTGGTGGCGGCCGTAGTCAGCAGCGTAGTGCCGTACGAGTGCGAAGGTACTAAACGATCATCATCTGGCGTACGCCGGTACCCGAAAGGGGGTACCCGGGTACGCACGGACCGCCCTCCGCCGAATGGCGAGGGGGCGGTCCGGATGGCCCGCGATGGGGCCGTCAGTCCATTTCGAGGACACGGGCGTGCAGCACCTGGCGCTGCTGCAGCGCGGCCCTTACGGCCCGGTGCAGTCCGTCCTCCAGGTAGAGGTCGCCGTGCCACTTCACCACGTGGGCGAAGAGGTCCCCGTAGAAGGTCGAGTCCTCGGCCAGCAGGGTTTCCAGGTCGAGGTTGCCCTTGGTGGTCACCAGCTGGTCGAGCCGCACCGGACGCGGGGCGACGTCAGCCCACTGGCGGGTGCTCGTCCGGCCGTGATCCGGGTACGGCCGCCCATTGCCGATGCGCTTGAAGATCACACGGAAAGCCTACCGTTTGGGCGGCGGATGGCGCAGCAGCCGCGACGCCGCCACGCGCACGGGTGTGAACTGCGGATGGACGAATGCGGCTGTTTGATGGGAAATGTCGCGAACATCGGCCCGGTTCCGATCGGGTTCGGTTTCCGAGTTCCGACCGCGTTCCGTTTTCGTGTCCGTTTTCGTGCCCGTTTCCGCGTTCCGTTCCCGGCTCCCGTTCCCGGCTCCCGTTCCTGGTTCCTGTTCGTGAGTCCTGTGCGTGAGTCCCGATCCTGAGTCCCGGTCCTGAGTCCCGATCCGCCCAGGAGTGTGCACCGATGTCCTCCGCCCCCACCCCGCCGGCCGTCCGGGAGATCGCCGACGGGTACGCCTTCGCCGGGCCTGCGCTCGACCTCGGTGCGGTGCTGCTGGACGGCACCGCCTACCCGGACGCCCAGGTGCGGATCCCGCTCGGCGTGCTCAACCGGCACGGGCTGGTGGCCGGGGCCACCGGCACCGGGAAGACCAAGACCCTCCAGTTGATCGCCGAACAGCTCTCCGCGCAGGGCGTGCCGGTGTTCCTCGCCGACATCAAGGGGGACGTCTCCGGCATCGCCGCGCCCGGTGCGCCGAGCGAGCGCACCGGCGCCCGCGCCGCCGAGGTCGGGCAGCAGTGGACGTCGCAGGGCTGCCCGGCCGAGTTCTACGCGCTCGGCGGGAAGGGTGCGGGCATCCCGATCCGGGCCACCGTCACCAGCTTCGGGCCGCTGCTGCTGGCCAAGGTGCTGGACCTGAACGAGACCCAGGAGGCCTCGCTCAGCCTGGTGTTCCACTACGCGGACAGCAAGGGCCTGGAGCTGTACGACCTCAAGGACCTCACCGCCGTGATCGGCTTCCTCACCTCGCCCGAGGGCAAGGAGGAGCTGCGCACCATCGGCGGTCTCTCGGCGGCCACCGCCGGGGTGATCCTGCGCGCGCTCACCGTGCTGGTGAACGAGGGCGCCGGGGCCTTCTTCGGCGAACCCGAGTTCGACACCGCCGAGCTGCTGCGCACCACCCCGGAGGGGAGGGGCGTGGTCTCGGTGCTGGAGCTGCCCGCCGTGCAGGACCGGCCGCGGCTGTTCTCCACCTTCCTGATGTGGCTGCTCGCCGACCTCTACCAGGAGCTGCCCGAGGTCGGGGACCTGGACAAGCCCAAGCTGGTGTTCTTCTTCGACGAGGCGCACCTGCTGTTCAAGGGCGCCTCCAAGGCCTTCCTGGAGGCGATCACCCAGACCGTGCGGCTGATCCGTTCGAAGGGCGTCGGAATCTTCTTCGTGACCCAGACGCCACGGGACGTCCCGTCCGAGGTGCTCGCGCAGTTGGGCAACCGGGTGCAGCACGCGCTGCGCGCCTTCACCCCGGACGACGCCAAGGCGCTCAAGGCCACCGTCTCGACCTTCCCGCGCTCCTCGTACGACCTCAGCGCGGTGCTCACCTCGCTGGGCACCGGCGAGGCCGTGGTGACCGTCCTCTCCGAGAAGGGCGCGCCGACGCCGGTCGCGGCGACCAGGCTGCGGGCACCGCAGTCGCTGATGGGGCCGATCGAGCCGGACGCGCTGCGGGCTGTCGTGGACGCCTCGCCGCTGACGGCGCGCTACCGGGACGCGATCGACCGGGAGTCGGCGTACGAGAAACTGGCGGCGCGGGCGCCCCGGCCGGAGGCGGCGCCGGTCGAACCGGAGCGGGAGGCGCCGCGTGCGCCGTCACGGGAGCCGTCGCGGGAGAAGGAGGGCGTGGGCGGGCTGCTCGGCTCGCTGCTGAGCAACCCGACCGTGAAGTCCTTCGCCCGCTCGGCCGGGAGGCAGCTCGGGCAGGAGATCTCGCGCAGCCTGTTCGGGACGTCCAAGCGGCGGCGCTGACTCAGCCGCCCAGCGCGGCACCGATCCGGTCGAGGGAGGACAGGCGCATCAGGCCGTAGTTGTAGAACTCGACCTCCGGGACGCCGAGTTCGCGCAGGGTGGCGAGCTTGGCGGCGAGGTTCTCCGGGCCGTCGCAGTCCGAGGCCATCGGGCGCAGGATCACCGCCATCCGCTCCGGGCGGACGCCGTGCAGGGCGAAGGCGGCGAGCTTCTCCCGGACGGCCTCCGGGGTCTTCGCGTAGCCGAGGGTCTCGATCTGGTCGGTGGCCCGCGCGAGGGCGGGCAGGTCGATGCCGGACAGCCAGCCCTTGCCCGGGCCGCCGCCGTCCATGAAGCTCAGCCGCATGCCGTGGAGTCGGGCCTGCTCGGTGAGTTCGGCGGCGAGCGAGGTGACGGTGGTGGCGGAGGCGTCCACGTAGGCGGCGAAGGCGCCGTCGGCGAGAGCGCTCAGGTCGGCGGGTTCGGCGGCGGCGTCCTGGTCGGCCAGGCGGCGGCGCAGTTCCGTCCGGACCGCCTCGGCGACCTGCTCGGCGGGCACGCCGGCCCGGGTGGCGGCGGCGCGGCAGTGCGGGCAGAAGCAGACGCCGAGCAGGGCCTCGGCGGTCGGGCCGAGCTCCTCGAAGTAGCGCTCGTGGTGGTAGCCGTGGCGCAGGCCGTGGAAGTGCAGGGACTCGGCGCGGATGGCGTCCACGCCGTACCGGGCCAGCTCGGCGACCAGGGTCAGCGCGTACTCCCGGACCTCCGGGTTCGCCGGGCACAGCTCGGTCAGGTGGCGGTCGCCGAAGGCGTTGGCCGGGGCGCAGTCGGGGTGGGCGAAGCCGAGCCGGTCGTTGTGGCAGAAGACCGTCCAGGCGTGCAGCTTCAGGCCGCGGTGGCGGGCCTCGACGGCGGCCTCGGCGAAGGGGTCGCGGTCGCCGATCGCGGAGGACGGGACGGGCGCGAGGCGGCGGCCCCGCCAGCGGGCCGGGTCGGGGCGGAAGTAGGCCGCGCCCGGCTCCAGGTAGCGGATCACCCGGTGGGGGTTGTGCGGGAAGACGTCCCGGGCCTCGTGGTAGACCGAGGCGAGGGTGACGCCGCCGACCCCGGCGCGGTCGGTGAGGTTGCCGAAGAAGGTGTCGGCGCCCTCGTCGAGCAGGTCGGTGGCGAAGGCGAGGACGGACGACTCCACGGTGCGGCTCCGGAGCTGGGGGAAGGTGCGCGGTTCACGCTAGCCGCAGGGGTGGGAATGGTCTATACCTGACGCCGCTCAGAGGCCCAGGTCGTCCAGCTGCCTGAGCAGGTCGGCGTGGGGGCCGTTCGAGGTGGGGGCGGCCGGTGCGGACTTCGAGGCCGGCCGGTTGCGGAGCAGGACGGCGGCGGCCAGTCCGCCGATCAGCCCGCCGAGGTGGCCCAGCCAGCTGACGCCCTGGGCGACCGGCAGGACGCCGATCAGGATGGTCGAGTAGACCGCGGCGACGACGACGCCGACGACCGCGTCCAGCACGTTGCGATCGAGGACTCCGCGCAGCACCACGTAGCCGAGGTAGCCGTAGACCATGCCGCTCGCGCCGGCCGTCACGTGGTTCGGGCTCTCCAGCAGCCAGACCAGGAGCCCACCGGACACCGCGATCACCAGGCTGGCGAGCAGGAACTTCCGCATGCCCCGGTAGGCGGCCAGGAAGCCGAGCACGAACAGGGGCATGGAGTTGGCCGCGACGTGGTCCCAGCTGAAGTGCAGGAACGGCATGGTGAACATCTCGGGCAGGTCGTCGATCCGCTCCGAGCGCAGGCCGAAATCCCAGGACAGTCCGTAGTCGTCCAGCCAGTTCACCACCTGCACCGACCAGATGACGGCCTGGAGACCGAGCATGGTGAGCAGAGCGCGACGGGAGTCCAGGAGCAGGCGGGTGAGAGAGGCGGCCATGACCTCGACTCTAGGGGCGGCGGGATCGCACGTGCACCCCCATTACAGTGGCCCTGTCATTCCGACCGTTCATTCCGTCCGTGAGATCCGTGAGAGGTGACCACCCATGAGTGTTCGTCCGCCGCTGCCGTACGAGTTCCTGCCGCAGGTGCCGTCCTTCGAGCTGAGCAGCCGGGACTTCACCGAAGGCGGCACGCTGGCGCAGGAGTTCATCTACTCCGGCGGCAACCTCTCGCCGCAGCTGGCCTGGTCGGGCCTGCCGGAGGGCACGAAGAGCATCGCCGTCACCTGCTACGACCCGGACGCGCCGACCGGCTCCGGCTGGTGGCACTGGCTCGCCCTCAACCTGCCCGCCGACACCACCGAACTGGCGCGCGGCGCCGGCTCGTCGGACGGCGACCTGCCGGGCGCGGCCTCCTTCCACGGCCGCAACGACTTCCCCGGCAACAAGTACGACGGCGCCGCCCCGCCGCCCGGTGCCCCGCACCGGTACGTCTTCGCGGTGCACGCGCTGGACGTGGAGAAGCTGGACGTCACCGCCGACACGCCGCCGGCCCAGGTGGGCTTCAACATCACCTTCCACACCCTCGGGCGGGCGCTGCTCACCGGCGAGTACGGGGTCTGAGGTCCTTCGATGGTCGATCGTCCGGTCGAGGTCTGGCGGCTGCCCGAGGAGGAGGTGCGGGCGGGCCGCCCGGCCCTGACCTGGACGGTCGGTCCGGGCGGGGAACTGGCCGTCCTGGTGGTGCCGGAGGAGTACGCGGCACCGGCCGGGTCGTGGCCGCCCGTCCGGCTGCCGTTCGACGGTGAGGTGGTCGTGACCGGCCCCCGGGGGGAGTGGCGAGTGCCGCTGTCCGGGGTCGACATCGCCGGGGGCCACTTGGCGCTGCTGCCGGGCGGGCGGGTGCTGCTGGCCGACTTCCGGGCCGACCAGGTGGGTGCGGACTGGGTGCCCAACGCCGCCGTGTACCGGGCCGATGGGACACCCGAGCGGGTGCTCGGCCTCGGCGACGACATCAGGGCGCTGGTGACCGACCGGGACGGCCGGATCTGGATGGCGTACGGCGACGAGGGCATCTACGGCGACCACCCGCTGGCCCACCACGGCCTGCTCGGCGTGGACACCCACGGACGGACGGTCTGGCGGCCGGAGCAGCGGAAGCTGCCCGCCTACCCGCTGGAGGGCCTGGCCGGTGCGACCGAGGGCCGGTACGCCTGGCTCGCCTGGTACCCCAGCTCCTCGGGCAGCCACCTCACCCGGATCGACCCGGCCGACGGGTCGTCGAACACGGTGCGCCTTCCGGTCCGGGTACCGGTCGGGTTCGCCGTCCGCGGCCGCGAGGGCGTCTTCCTGTCCAGGGGTGGCGAGTTGACCTGGCACCTGCTGGTCGGCAAGGAGTGGAAGCAGACCGCCAAGCGGCAGCTGCGGCTGCCCGGAGAGCTCGACCGGGAGCGGGCGTACGGGCGGGACGGCGTGCTCTGGTTCCGCTGCGGGAACGGCTGGTACCGGGTCTCGGTCTAACTCCCCTTCTCCGCCGCCCGGTTGGCACGGGCGGCGAGGGCGCGGAGGTGTTCGCGCAGCTCCGGGGGCTCGTGCACCTCGAAGTCGCAGTCCAGCATCAGCAGTCCGGCCGCCAGCCACTTCAGGGAGTCCGCGCGGGAGCGCAGGACGCAGCTCCGGTCGTCGATCGGTTCGAGCTCGTAGTCCCCGGTCCAGGGCATCCAGCCGTCGACCTCGGCGGCGGGGCGGTGGACGGTGGCGACCATGGAGTGCTTCGGTGACCGGCGGTGCAGCCTGGTCGCCACGAAGACGGCCGGGTCCTCGGCGGGGAGCGGGCGCGGGGTGAACCGGGAGCCGGTGGCGAAGGGCTCGGTGATCCGGTCGACCCGGAAGAGCCGCCAGTCCTCGCGGTCCAGGTCGTAGCCGATCAGGTACCAGCGGCGGCCGGTCGAGACGAGGCGTTCGGGCTCGACGTTGCGGCGGGTCTCGGCGCCGTCGCGGGCCCGGTAGGCGAAGCGCAGGCGCTCGTGCGTGGTGACGGCGCCGGCGAGCAGGGTGAGGTCCTCCGGATCGACGGTCGGACCGTCCCCGGTGAGCAGCGGGACGGTGGCGGTGTTGAGCGTGCCCACCCGGTGCCGCAGTCGGCCCGGCAGCACCTGGAGCAGCTTGGCGAGCGCCCGTACCGAGGCCTCCTCGATGCCGACCACCGCGTGCCCGGCCGCCGCCCGCAGCCCGACCGCGATGGCCACCGCCTCCTCGTCGTCCAGCAGCAGCGGCGGCATCGCCGTGCCCGCGACCAGCCGGTAGCCGCCGACGGCGCCCATGGTGGCCCGTACCGGGTAGCCGAGGTCGCGCAGCCGGTCGATGTCGCGCCGGATGGTGCGGGGGCTGACGCCGAGCCGCTCGGCGAGCTCGCTGCCGGGCCACTCGCGCGGGGTCTGCAACAGGGACAGCAGGCTCAGCAGCCGGGCCGGGGTGTCGCTCATGCCCTCCAGCATGCCGGATGAACTGGGACAGGTCCTGACCTACATCCCCGCTACCGTTCCGGGCGTGCAGAAGAGCGAGGAGTACGGAATGAGGACCGCGGAGCCCGCGGGTACGGACCGGCGGAGGTGGATCGCGCTGGCGATCGTGATGGTCGCCTCCTTCATGGACCTGGTGGACGTGACCATCGTCAACATCGCCATCCCGAGCATCCAGGAGGAGACCGGCGCCTCCTTCAGCGCCATCCAGTGGGTGACCGGCGGCTACGCGCTGGCCTTCGCGATCGGCCTGATCACCGGCGGTCGGCTGGGCGACATCCACGGCCGCAAGCGGGTGTTCCTGATCGGGATAGGCGGCTTCACCCTGGCCTCCGCCCTGTGCGGGCTGGCCTCCGGCCCCGAGATGCTGGTCGCGATGCGGGTGCTGCAGGGCGCGACGGCGGCCCTGATGGTGCCGCAGGTGCTGTCGATCATCCACGCGACCTTCCCGGCGGAGGAGCGCGGCAAGGTGTTCGGCCTGTTCGGCGCGGTGGTCGGGCTGGGCGCGGTCTCCGGTCCGATGATCGGTGCGCTGCTCACCGAGTGGGACCCGCTGGGCCTGGCCTGGCGGCCGATCTTCCTGATCAATCTGCCGGTCGGCATCGCCGGGCTGCTGCTCGGCCGCCGCTTCATCGACGAGTCCAAGGCCGAGCACGCGCTCAAGCTGGACCTGGTGGGCGTCGCGGTGGCCAGCCTCGGCCTGCTGATGCTGATCTACCCGCTGACGCACGGGCGGGAGGCCGGCTGGCCGCTCTGGGGGTACCTGTCGATGGCCGGCAGCCTGCCGGTGTTCGCCCTGTTCGTCGTGTACGAGAAGGCCAAGACGCGGCGGGACGGCTCGCCGCTGGTCGAGCTGTCGCTGTTCCGGGTGAAGAGCTTCGCGGCCGGGATCTGCGTGGAACTGGCCTTCGGGGTGGCGCTCGGCATCTACTTCCTGGTCTGGACGCTCTACATGCAGGTCGGCCTGGGCTGGAGCCCGCTCAAGGCGGGGGCGACCGGCATCCCGTTCTCCATCGCGGTCTCCACGGCGGCCGGGCTGTCGGTGCAGAAGCTGGTGCCGCGGTTCGGACGCAAGGTGCTCCAGGCCGGCGCGCTGGTGATGACGGCGGGCGTGCTCACCTACATCTGGGAGGCGGACCGGTACGGGACGTCCATCGCGCCCTGGCAGATGGTGCTGCCGCTGGTCGTGATGGGCCTGGGGATGGGCCTGATCGTCGCGCCGATCACCGACGCGGTGCTGTCGGAGGTGCCGCGCCGGCACGCCGGGTCGGCCTCGGGACTGATCAACACCGTGCAGCAGGTGGGGAACGCGCTCGGGCTCGGGCTGGTGTCGGTGGCCTTCTTCGGGGCGATGGACGACGTGGTCGCGCCGGAGGCGGTCGGGACGGCCTTCGGCGGGGCGTTCACGCACGCGATGTGGTGGGTCGCGGGGGTGCTGTTCGCGGTGTTCCTGCTGATGTTCGCGCTGCCGCGGCGGAAGGGGAAGGCGGTCGAGGACGAGGTGGCGGAGCAGGAGCCGGTGCTGGTCTGACGGTCCTCTCCGGGGGGTGCCCCTCGTCGGAGGTCCTCTCCCGTGGTTCTCGCCGAGGGCCCTGGTCGCGCCGCGCGGCCGGGGCCCTCGGCGTTCACGGGGAGGGCCGTGGACCGTACGGCGGCGCGGTCCGTTACCGGGGCGGGCTTCGAGGGCTGCGAGGGCTTCCGATGGGCTTCCGGGGGGCTTCCGATGGGCCTCCGAGGTCGGTTCTACCGGGCGGCGGCAGCGCCCGCGGTGGCCGTCCGGCTGGTGGTGCGCGGCTTGGCGGCGGCCTTGGCCTCCTTCGCGGCGCGCTTCATCTCCTGCTTGAACTCCCGCACCAGGGTGAGGGATTCGGGGCCGGTGATGTCGGCGACCGAGCGGTGCGAGCCCTCCTCGCCGTACGCCCCGGCGGCCTCGCGCCAGCCCTCGGGCCGCACCCCGTACTGCTTGCCGAGCAGGGCCAGGAAGATCTGCGACTTCTGCTTGCCGAAGCCGGGGAGGGCGTTGAGGCGGCTGAGCAGCTCCTTGCCGGTGCGGGTGTCCTTCCACAGCGCGGCGGCGTCGCCGTCGTACTGCGCGACCAGGAACTGGCAGAGCTGCTGCACCCGTTTCGCCATCGCGGCCGGGTACCGGTGGACGGCGGGCTTCGCGGAGAGGAGCGCGACGAACTCCTCCGGGTTGTAGGTGGCGATCTCGTGGGCGTCGAGGTCGTCCCGGCCGAGGCGCTGGGCGATGGTCAGCGGGCCGGTGAACGCCCATTCCATCGGCACCTGTTGGTCCAGCAGCATGCCGACGAGCGCGGCGAGCGCACTGCGACCGAGCAGCTCGTCGGCCTCGGGCTGCTGGGCGAGCCGAACGGTGACGTTCATGGGGTTTAGCCCTCCACGGAGTTGACGCAGGGTCGGCGCCCAGTCTGGTGGACGCGGCGTGGGCGGGGGCGGTCAACACGCCCGTAGTGGGGGAAGTCTTGGTGTTCAGGGCCTTGCCATGCCTGCTTTGTTCGTTGGCGGAGCGGTTGCGGGGGGTCCACGGAGGGGGCGCGGAAGAATTTTTGTCCGCGCCTGTCACACCCGCCGTGTGCGCCGGGTCAGTGCTGTGTTCGACCGATTCCGACCGTGCAGTCACTGAACGAGGAGCGCTTCAATGTCCGTCGCCCACACCGTCGTCACCGTCCTCGCCGCCCTCATGGTCGGCTTCTCGGCGTACTCGGTCTTCGCCGGGGCCGACTACGTCGTGGGGCCCCTCGCCGAGTACGGCGTCCCGCGCGCCTGGTGGACCTGGCTAGGCGTCGCCAAGGCCGCCGGCGCCCTCGGCCTCCTGGCCGGCCTCGCCGTCCCGCCCATCGGCTACGCCGCCGCCGTCGGCGTGATCCTCTACTTCCT
>NZ_JAFLNG010000234.1 GCF_017427025.1 Streptomyces sp. FH025 | reverse complement strand
GACCGGCGCGGACCGCTCCCGGTCGCATCGCGCGGACCTCCGCCGCGGTCACATCCGGCGGGCCGCTCCCCGTCACATCGTGCGGATCGCCACCGCGTCGCAGAGCCCCTCCAGGGCCGCCTTCGCCGCGCAGTCCGGCAGCGAGGCGAGCAGCGCCCGGGCCTCCTCGGCGTGGCGCAGGGTCTCCCGGCGGGCACGCTCCAGCGCCGGGTGGCGGCGCAGCAGGCGCAGCGCCTCGGCGTGCGCCTCGTCGTCGGACAGGTCCTGCTCCAGCAGCTCGCGCAGCCGGGTGTCGTCCGGGTCCGCCGGGTCGGCCGGCATCTGCTGCAGCAGCAGGGTCGGCAGGGTCGGCACGCCCTCGCGCAGGTCGGTGCCGGGCGTCTTGCCGGACTCGTGGCCGTCGCTGGCGATGTCCAGCACGTCGTCGGCCAGCTGGAAGGCGATGCCGATCCGCTCGCCGAACTCGCCGAGGGTGTCCACCAGCCACGGCTCGGCGCCGGCCATCAGCGCTCCTATCCGGCAGGCGACGGCGATCAGCGATCCGGTCTTGCCCTCCAGCACGTCCAGGTAGTGCAGCAGCGGGTCCATCTCCGGGCCGGGGCCGCGGGTCTCCAGGATCTGGCCGGTGACCAGCCGCTCGAAGGCCTCGGCCTGCATCCGCACCGCCTCCGGGCCGAGGTCGGCCAGCACCTGGGAGGCGCGGGAGAACAGGAAGTCACCGGTGAGGATGGCCACCGAGTTGTCCCAGCGCGAGTTGGCGCTGGGGGCGCCGCGGCGCACCGGGGCCTCGTCCATGACGTCGTCGTGGTACAGCGTGGCCAGGTGGGTCAGCTCCACCACCACCGCGGCCGGCACCACACCGGGCGCGCCCGGGTCGCCGAACTGGGCAGCCAGCAGCAGGAGCAGCGGACGGAAGCGCTTGCCGCCGGCCTCCAGGAGGTGGCTCGCCGTGACGGTGATGAACGGGACGTCGCTCTTGACGGCCTCGCCCAGCGCGGCCTCCACCGCCTCCAGTCCGGCCTGGACGTCCCGGGTCAGGTCGCGGTCCTGCACGCTGAGCCCGAAGGGTTCCACGACGGTCACGAAGACCACTCCTCTGTCCCTGGTCGATCTAGCGGCCTGGTCCCTGAGTGCCGCCGCTGGCCATACAGGCAGGGTATCCGGTCGCGAGTGGATCACTGCACGGGCGTGCGGATCCTGTCATGATCGGGCCGGAACCCCTGGTCAGGGCGGCTCCACGGGCAAAGCGGCGGTGGGGGCGAATTCCCCCGGAAATAAAGGCCGGAGATCGGCCCGGACATCCGGGCCGACCTCCGGCAAACCGACCGCTGACGGTCAGTACGCGAACAGCGAGGCCTTCGAGGCGAGGTCCAGGAAGTACTGCGGCAGCAGGCCCAGGGCCAGCGTCACCAGCACCCCCACCCCGATCGCGGTCGCCGTGAAGGCGCTCGGAATCGCCACCGTCGGCCCGCCCGGCTTCGGATCCGAGAAGAACATCAGCACGATCACCCGGATGTAGAAGAACGCGGCCACCGCCGAACTCAGCACACCCACCACCACCAGCGGCGTCGCCCCCCCGGCCGCCGCCGCCTGGAACACCGCGAACTTCCCGGTGAAACCCGAGGTCAGCGGAATCCCGGCGAAGGCCAGCAGGAACAGCGCGAACACCGCCGCCACCAGCGGCGAACGCCGGCCCAGCCCCGCCCAGCTGGACAGGTGGGTCGCCTCCCCCTTGGAGTCACGCACCAGGGTGACCACGGCGAACGCGCCCAGCGTCACGAAGGAGTACGCCAGCAGGTAGAACAGCACCGAGGACAGGCCCTGCTTGTTGACCGCGATGACCCCGGTCAGGATGAACCCGGCGTGCGCGATCGAGGAGTACGCCAACAGCCGCTTGACGTCCTGCTGGGTCACCGCCAGCACCGCGCCCACCACCATGGTGAGGATCGCCACACCCCACATCACGGGCCGCCAGTCCAGCCGCAGGCCCGGGAACGCCACGTAGAACAGCCGCAGGAACGCCCCGAAGGCCGCCACCTTGGTAGCCGACGCCATGAAGCCCGTCACCGGGGTCGGCGCGCCCTGGTAGACGTCCGGCGTCCAGGCGTGGAACGGCACCGCGCCGACCTTGAACAGCAGGCCCACCGCCAGCATCGCCAGGCCCGTCAGCAGCAGCGCGTCGCTCTGGGTGGTGCTCAGCTGCGCCGCGGTGGTCATCGCCTTGCCGGAGATGACGTCCGCGATGTCGCCGAGCTTCACGCTGCCCGCGTAGCCGTACAGCAGGGCGGTGCCGAACAGGAAGAAGGCCGAGGCGAAGGAGCCGAGCAGGAAGTACTTGACCGCCGACTCCTGCGACAGCAGGCGGCGGCGCCGGGCCAGCGCGCACAGCAGGTACAGCGGCAGGGAGAAGACCTCCAGCGCCACGAACATGGTCAGCAGGTCGTTGGCGGCCGGGAAGAGCAGCATGCCGCCGACCGCGAACAGGGTGAGCGGGAAGACCTCGGTGGTGGTGAAGCCGGCCCGGACCGCGGCCCGCTCCTGTTCGCCGCCGGGGGTGGCGGCTGCCTGGGCGGCGAACGCGTCGGCGGGCAGGCCGCCCGCCCTGGGCTCCAGCCTGCGCTCGGCGTAGGTGAGCACCGCGACGACCGCGACCAGCAGGATCACGCCCTGGAGGAACAGCGCCGGGCCGTCCAGGGCGACCGAGTCCATGGCCAGCAGGTCGATCCGGGGCGTGCCGTGGCCCTGCGCGGCCAGTACCACCACCGCGACGAAGGCGCCGATCAGGGCGACCAGGGAGAGCGACACCTGGGTCCAGTGCCGCAGCCGCCGGGGCACGAAGGCCTCGACCAGGATGCCGGCCACGGCGGCGCCGAACACCACCAGCATCGGCGAGAGTTGGCCGTACTCGATGTGCGGCGCGGGGATGCTGGGGGTGTTGCCGCCGGCGGCGGCGAGCACTGCGGTGGCGCTCACTTCTGCTCACCTCCTGAGGTGGCGGCGACCGGGTGGGCCGGCGCCGGGTCGGTCTCGTGGACCTGCGAGAGCGTCGCGTTCACCGAGGGGTTGACCAGGTCGGTGAGCGGCTTGGGGTAGACGCCGAGCAGGATCGTCAGCGCCACCAGCGGCGCCACGACGGCGAGTTCGCGGGCCTTGAGGTCGGGCATCGCGCGCACCCCCTCCTTCACCGGGCCGGTCATGGTGCGCTGGTACAGCAGCAGGGCGTACAGCGCGGCCAGCACGATGCCGAAGGTGGCGACGACGCCGATCGCCGGGTAACGGGTGAACGTGCCCACCAGCACCAGGAACTCGCTGACGAACGGGGCCAGCCCCGGCAGCGACAGGGTGGCCAGGCCCCCGATCAGGAACGTCCCGGCGAGCACCGGGGCGACCTTCTGCACGCCGCCGTAGTCGGCGATCAGCCGGGAGCCGCGGCGGGAGATCAGGAATCCGGCCACCAGCATCCACGCGGCCGTGGACAGGCCGTGGTTGACCATGTAGAGCGTCGCGCCGCTCTGGCCCTGGCTGGTCAGGGCGAAGACGCCCATGATGATGAAGCCGAAGTGCGAGATCGACGCGTAGGCGACCAGCCGCTTGATGTCCTTCTGGCCGACGGCCAGCAGCGCGCCGTAGACGATCCCGATCACCGAGAGGACCAGGATCGCCGGGGCGAAGGTCTTCGAGGCGTCCGGGAACAGCCCGAGGCAGAAGCGCAGCATCGCGAAGGTGCCGACCTTGTCCACCACCGCGGTGATCAGCACCGCGGTGCCGGCCGTCGCCTCGCCCATCGCGTTCGGCAGCCAGGTGTGCAGCGGCCACAGCGGGGCCTTCACCGCGAAGGCGAAGAAGAAGCCGAGGAACAGCGCGTTCTCGGCGGTGCCGGACAGCCGCAGCCTGCCGTCGGCGATCGCCGAGGTGAGGGCGGGCAGGTCGAAGGTGCCGAAGCCCTGGTCCTGCGCGATCACGTACAGGCCGATCACGGCGGCCAGCATCACCAGGCCGCCGAGCAGGTTGTAGAGCAGGAACTTGACGGCCGCGTAGGAGCGCTGGCGGGCCGAATCGGGGCCGCCGGCCCGGTCGCCGAAGCCGCCGATCAGGAAGTACATCGGGATCAGCATGGCTTCGAAGAACACGTAGAACACGAACACGTCGAGGGCGTAGAAGGAGACGACCACCATCGCCTCCACCGCCAGGATCAGGGCGAAGAAGCCCTGGGTCCTCCTGGTGTTCTCGAACGTGCCGTCGGGCGCGGCGGGCGCCGGGTCGGCGTCGTGCCAGGACGCCAGCATCACCACCGGCACCAGGACGGCGGTCAGCAGGGCCAGCACCGCGCCGATGCCGTCCACGCCGAGCGAGAAGGTGATGCCGAAGGAGCGGATCCAGCTGTACGACTCGGTCAGCTGGTAGCGGGCGCCGTGCGGGTCGAACCGCATCGCCACCACGGCGGCCAGCACCAGGGTGGCGGCGGACGCGCCCAGGGCGGCGTACTTGACGGTGGTGCGCCGGGCCTCGGTCGACCCGGCCGGCAGGGCGGCGGTCAGCACCGCGCCGGCCGCCGGGACGGCGCAGGTGGCGGTCAGCAGCACGCTCATGCGCCACCTCCCCCGCGAGTCGTGGATTCGTTGTCCATCAGAAGGACCTCACCAGGAGAGTCGAGGCGACCAGCACCAGCGTGCCGCCGAACATGGAGAGCGCGTAGGAGCGGACGAAGCCGTTCTGGACCCGCCGCAGCCGACCGGACAGGCCCCCGATGGTGGCGGCCAGGCCGTTGACGAAGCCGTCCAGGCCGCGGCTGTCGAAGTAGACCAGCGTCGCGGTCAGCGCCGAGCCCGGACGCACCAGGGCGGCGTGGTTGAAGTCGTCCTGCAGCAGGTCGCGGCGGGCCGCCCGGGTGAGCGGGGAGCCGACCGGCGGCACCACCGGGACGGGCGAGCGGCCGTACATCAGGTACGACACGCCCACGCCGGCCAGCATGCAGGCCGTGGTCAGCCCGGTGACGGTCCACGAACCGAGCGGCGAGTTGCCCTCGCTGTGCCCGGTGACCGGCTCCAGCCACTTCAGGAAGGAGTCGTTGTAGGCGAAGATCCCGCCCGCGAACACCGAGCCGAAGGCCAGCAGCACCATCGGGACCGTCATGGTCCGCGGCGACTCGTGCGGGTGCGGGGCGTTGCCCCGCTCGTCCGGCTGCCAGCGCTTCTCGCCGAAGAAGGTCAGCAGCATGACCCGGGTCATGTAGAACGCCGTCACCGCGGCGCCGACCAGCGCGCACAGGCCGAGGATCCAGCCCTCGGTGCCGCCCTTGGCGAACGCCGCCTCGATGATCTTGTCCTTGGAGAAGAAGCCGGACAGGCCCGGGAAGCCGATGATCGCCAGGTAGCCGAGGCCGAAGGTGACGAAGGTGACCGGCATGTACTTGCGCAGGCCGCCGTAGTGGCGCATGTTCACCTCGTCGTTCATGCCGTGCATGACCGACCCGGCGCCGAGGAACAGCCCCGCCTTGAAGAAGCCGTGGGTCACCAGGTGCATGATCGCGAAGGCGTAGCCGATCGGGCCGAGCCCGGCCGCCATCACCATGTAGCCGATCTGCGACATCGTCGAACCGGCCAGCGCCTTCTTGATGTCGTCCTTCGCACAACCGACGACCGCACCGAACAGCAGCGTCACCGCGCCGACCACCACCACGGCGGCCTGCGCGTCCGGTGCCAGGTCGAAGATCGCCGAGGAGCGGGTGATCAGGTAGACGCCCGCGGTCACCATCGTCGCCGCGTGGATCAGCGCCGACACCGGCGTCGGGCCCTCCATCGCGTCCCCGAGCCAGGACTGCAACGGCACCTGCGCCGACTTGCCGCAGGCCGCCAGCAGCAGCATCAGGCCGATCGCCGTCAGCTTGCCCTCGCTCGCCCCGGACGCGCCCCCGAAGACCGGGCCGAACGCGAACGAGCCGAACTCCGCGAACATCAGCATGATCGCGATCGACAGGCCCAGGTCACCGACCCGGTTGACGATGAACGCCTTCTTCGCCGCCGTCGCCGCACTCGGCTTGTGCTGCCAGAAACCGATCAGCAGGTACGAGGCCAGGCCCACGCCCTCCCAACCGAAGTACAGCAGCAGGTAGTTGTCCGCGACCACCAGCAGCAGCATGGCGGCCAGGAACAGGTTCAGGTACGCGAAGAAGCGGCGCCGGCGCTCGTCGTGCGCCATGTAGCCCACCGAGTACAGGTGGATCAGCGTGCCGACACCCGTGATCAGCAGCACGAAGGTCATCGACAACTGGTCCAGCCGGAACGAGAAGTCCGCCTGGAAGCCGTTCACCGGCACCCAGCTGAACAGGTGCGTCGTCACCGTCCGGTGCTCGGCGCCGCGGCCCAGCAGGTCGGAGAAGAGCACCAGGCCGAAGCCGAACGAGAGCGCGGCCAGCCCGGTGGCCAGCCAGTGACCGAACCGGTCCAGCGCCCGGCCGCCGAGCAGCAGCAGGGCGGCACCGGCCAACGGAGCCGCCACCAGCAGCGGAATGAGAGAGTTCACCGAAGGCCCTCCGCCTACAGCTTCATCAGGTTGCTGTCGTCGACCGAAGCGGAGTGCCTGGTCCGGAAGATGGAGACGATGATGGCGAGACCGACCACGACCTCGGCCGCCGCGACCACCATCGTGAAGAACGCGATGATCTGACCGTCCAGCGTCCCGTGCAGCCGCGAGAACGTCACCAGCGCCAGGTTCGAGGCGTTCAGCATCAGCTCCACGCACATGAACAGCACGATCGCGTTGCGCCGGATCAGCACCCCGGACGCGCCGATGGTGAACAACAGGGCCGACAGGTACAGGTAGTTGACCGGATTCACCGCAGGCCCTCCTCGTCGCCCTCGTGGTTCGCGTGGTTGGCGTTGTTCACGTGCTTCGCGCTGTTCGCGCTGTTCGCGCTGTTCGCGTGGTTGGCGTGGTTGGCGTGGTTGGCGTGGTTGGCGCCCGCCGGCTCCAGCGGCTTGCGCGCACCGGACACCGGCGGTCGCTCCGAGGACGGACGGCCCAGCCAGTTCGCCGTCGAGTTCTCCAACTCCGCCATCCGCCGCAGCATCGCCTGGCTCACGTCCCGCACCTGGCCGCGCTCGCGCAGCGTCGCCATCACCGAATCCTCCGCGACCGTGCCGTCCGGCAGCAGCGCCGGCACGTCCACCGCGTTGTGCCGCGCGTACACGCCCGGGGCCGGCAGCGGCGGCACCTGGAGGTTGTCCCGCACCCGCTGTTCCGCCAGCTCACGCTGCGTCTTCGGAGCCTTCACCCGCTCACGGTGGGTCAGCACCATCGCGCCGATCGCCGCCGTGATCAGCAGCGCGCCGGTCACCTCGAACGCCCACACGTACCGGGTGAAGATCAACCGGGCCAGACCCGGCACATTGCCCTCCGCGTTCGCCTCGGACAACCCGGTGAAGTGGTTCAGCCTCGCGTTCGCGATCCCCGCGATCAGCAGCACCCCGAAGCCCAGCCCGCACAGCACCGCCGCGAACCGCTGCCCCTTCAACTGCTCCTTCAGAGAGTCCTCGCTGGTCACACCGACCAGCATCACCACGAACAGGAACAGCATCATGATCGCGCCGGTGTAGACCACGATCTGCACCACGCCCAGGAACACCGCCCCCTGCGCCATGTAGCAGACCGCCAGCGCCATCATCGTGGCCGCCAGGCACAGCGCGCTGTGCACCGCCTTGCGCATCAGCAGCATGCCCAGCGCACCGCCGACCGCCACCACCGCGAGCACCCAGAACTGAACGGCCTCACCCGTGGAGGTCGACCCGGACACCGCCGCCAGATGTGCGATCACTGCTGCACCTCCCTCTCCCGGTCGGAAGGCTCCTGACGGACCGTCCCCGGCGCCGCCCCGGTGATCTCGCCCCGGTAGTACGCGCCCTCGTCCGCACCCGGGAAGATCGCGTGCGGGGTGTCGACCATGCCCTCCGACAGCCCCACCAGCAGCTGCTCCTTGGTGAAGATCAGGTCCCGGCGCGAGGAGTCCGCCAACTCGTACTCGTTGGTCATGGTCAGCGCCCGGGTCGGGCACGCCTCGATGCACAGCCCGCACAGGATGCAGCGGGCGTAGTTGATCTGGTACACCGCGCCGTAGCGCTCACCCGGCGAGTAACGCTCCTCGTCCCGGTTGTCCGCGCCCTCCACGTAGATCGCGTCGGCCGGGCAGGCCCACGCGCACAACTCGCAGCCGACGCACTTCTCCAGGCCGTCCGGATGCCGGTTCAGCTGGTGGCGGCCGTGGAAACGCGGGGCGGTGGGCTTCTTCTGCTCCGGGTACTGCTCGGTGAGCCGCTTCTTGAACATGGCCTTGAAGGTCACGCCGAAGCCGGCGGCCGGGCCGAGGATCGACGGCCGGTCGGCCCGCTCGGCGCCCGTCTGGTCGGACGACATCTCGGATCAGCTCCCTTCGGAATGGTCGGCCCCGTTGAGGGCGTCCTGGAGTTGCTTCGGCGCCCGGCTCGGCCTGCGCGGCACCGGCGGAAGCACCTGGCCCGGCAGCGGCGGCACCGGATAGCCGCCCGCCATCGGATCGAACCCGGCCTCGGGAGGCGCCCCGTCCCCGGCCTCCTCCGGCTGCTTGCGCAGGAAGTCCCGCAGCAGCGCCAGCAGCAGGATCACGCCCACCGGCGCGCCCACGTACAGCACCACCTCGCCGAAGCCGTACCCCTCGTTGCGCAGCGCCCGCACGCTCGCGATCAGCACCAGCCACACCAGCGAGACCGGGATCAGCACCTTCCAGCCCAGCTTCATGAACTGGTCGTAGCGCAGCCGCGGCAGCGTGCCGCGCAGCCAGATGAAGAAGAACAGCAGCAACTGGATCTTCAGCGTGATCCACAGCATCGGCCACCAGCCGTGGTTGGCGCCCGCCCAGAAGGTCGACACCGGCCACGGAGCCCGCCAGCCGCCCAGGAACAGGGTCGAGGCCACCGCGGAGACCGTCACCATGTTCACGTACTCGGCCAGCATGAACATCGCGAACTTCAACGACGAGTACTCGGTGTTGAAACCGCCCACCAGCTCGCCCTCGGCCTCCGGAAGGTCGAACGGCGCCCGGTTGGTCTCACCGACCATCGCCACGATGTACACGATGAACGACACCGGCAGCAGCGCCGCGAACCAGGTCGGCTGCTGGTGCGCCACGATCTCCGACGTCGACATCGAACCCGAGTAGACGAACACCGCCGCGAACGACAGACCCATCGCGATCTCGTAGCTGATCATCTGCGCGGACGAACGCAGCCCGCCCAGCAGCGGATACGTCGAACCCGACGACCAACCGGCCAGCACGATCCCGTAGATGCCCACCGAGGCCGTCGCCAGGACGTACAGCAGCGCCACCGGGAAGTCCGTCAGCTGCAACGGCGTCCGGGTGCCGAAGACCGACACCTCGTTCCCCGCCGGACCGAACGGGATCACCGCGAACGCCATGAACGCCGGGATCGCGCAGACGATCGGGGCCAGGACGTAGACCACCTTGTCCGAGCCCTTGACCACCAGGTCTTCCTTCAGCGCCAGCTTCACCCCGTCCGCCAGCGACTGCAGCATCCCCCACGGGCCGTGCCGGTTCGGCCCGATGCGCAACTGCATCCAGGCCACCACCTTGCGCTCCCACACGATCGCGACCAGCACCGTCAGCACCAGGAACGCGAAGCAGAACACCGCCTTCAGCAGCACCAGCCACCACGGGTCCTGCCCGAAGAAGTGGAGCGTCTCGTACGGCTGCGGAGTGGTCATCGGTCCTCCCCTTCGCCCTCGGCCGCCGCCACCGGGGCCTGCTCGGCCGCGGCGATCGTGACCAGATGGCCGACGGTCGTACCGAGCGCGCTGTACGCGCCGCCCGGCGTGGAGTTGAGCGGCACCCAGACCGTCCGGTCCGGGACCGAATCGGTCACCACCAGCGGCAGCACCAGCGAACCGGCCGGACCGGTCACCCGCAGCGCGGCCGCCCCCTCGGCGCCGATCTCCCTCGCGGTCTCGACGGAGACCCGGGCCACCGCCTCGTGCCGGGTGCCCGCCAGGTGCGGATCGCCCTCCTGCAACGAACCGTTGTCCAACAGCTGACGCCAACCCGCCAGCACCGCCTGACCGGAGGCCGGCCGCGGCAGCACACCCGGATGCGCCGCCGGCGCCGCCGCGCGCTCACCCCGCCACGGCCCGAAGCGGTCCAGCTCCAGCCGCGCCGCCCGCACGTCCGCCAGCCCCAGCCGCCGCCCCATCGCGTCCGCCAGCATCGCCAACACCCGGAGGTCCGACTGGAGATGACGCCCCATCTGCTGGTCCGGCTTCAACGCGGCCTCGAACATCCGCACCCGGCCCTCCCAGTCCAGGAAGG
>NZ_JAFLNG010000233.1 GCF_017427025.1 Streptomyces sp. FH025 | reverse complement strand
GAGCATGGGGGTCTCCTCGATCGGCGTGGGGGTGCCGGTACCGTAGCGATCGGCTCGGGATGGTCGGAACATGTCAGAACGACCCGCGCTCCGGGGCTATACCCCGGTGCGGTCGCAGGGCGGTGACGGTGTGTTGGGGGTCGGAGGGTGACTGCGTTCGGTGGTCGGTAGATCTCGATCTGCCAACGAGTGGCGGATTCGTGCACAAGGCGTGTGCGCACTCTGTTTGAATCACGCGTCTCACTCGAACGGAACGGAGCGTTCTCCACCCATGTCTTCACGGATACCCGGGAGGCGGCGGGCGGCCGGTCTGGCCGGATTCGCCGGACTCGTCCTCACCGTCGGCCTGACACTGACCGGTTGCGACCCCTCGGCCGCCGACGGCGGGGCGAAGGCCTCGGCCGCGCCGACGGTCACGGCCAGCCCGACCGCCCCGCCCAGCCCGACCGCTGCCGTGCCGACCGCCCCGGCGCCCCCGGCGGTCACGCCCACGACCGTGCCCGATCCGGCGCCGACCCCGACCGGTGCCGCGACGCCGGCGACCCCGCCGACCGCCCACCCGCAGTCCGCTCCGGCCAAGGCGCCGCAGCCGAAGGTGACCACCGCGCAGCCGCCGACCGACCCGGAGCCGGAGCACACCACGGCGGCGGGCGGGGCCGGGTGCGAGATCCGCTCCAACGCGGGCAACTGCTATGCGGCCGGGCAGTTCTGCCGTGACGCCGACCTGGGCAGGAGCACCCACGACGCCAACGGCCGGATGATCTACTGCCGGATGGTCAGCGGCAAGCCGCACTGGCAGGCGTAGGCACCTTCGGGGCGCGCCCTACCCGTGCACCTGGGCCAGGGTGTCCCAGAACAGGTGCTCGTAGGCCTGGAGCAGCCGGCCGTACTCCAGCGCGGTGGCCAGGGTGTCGTCGTCCAGCGGGTCCGGCCCGAGGGCGTCGGCGGCCTGCTGCTCCAGCTCGGTCGCGGGCTGGGCGAAGAAGTCGAAGAACGCGCAGGCCTCGTCGGAGAAGCCGTAGCGATGGCGCAGGGCGTGGGCGATGGTGGCGCAATAGCCGCCCCAGGCCGCGAAGTTGGCCACGAGGGCGACGGCGGCCGCGCCGGGCGGGCGGCTGTTCAGACCGAGCCACGCGAGGAAGGCGGGATAGGCCTGGCAGCCGGGCAGCGGCGGCCGGGCCGCCATCGCTCCCGGGTCGAGGCCGCAGGCGGCGGCGAGGGCGGGCAGGGTGCGCAGCGCGGCGCTCTCGCCCTCGGCCAGGGCGACGAACCAGGCGCCGAGCGGGCGGTCCGCGCAGCGGGTGGCGAGCAGCAGCAGGCTGCGCCGGTCGGAGGTGATGATCCGCTGCTGCTGGGCGGCGAGTTCGGCGACCGCCGCGAGCGGGGCCGTGCCCTCGGCGAACGCGGCGATCAGCGCCGGGGCGGTGTCGCCCGGGGCCAACTCCGCGCGCAGGCGCTGGATCTGGTCGAGGATCGGGTTGTTCACCGGTGCCTCCGTGGTGCGGTTCGGTCCGGTGCCCATTCCTACCGCCTGGCGGCGCCGGCGCGGCGGCGACAGGCCGGGAGTGCCGGTGGCGGCGCTCCCGGCCAGGGGGGTCGGACCGGGACGGTGGGCTGAGCGGTCAGGCCCCGGCGCAGGCCTTGGTCAGATCACCGGCGGCGTCGCTGATCGGCCCGAAATCCGGTTCCTTGCCCTTGGACACGGCGTCCTGCGCATTGCTGACGGCGGTGGAGAGCTTGTCGGCGGCCGCGTCGACCTTGCCGTCACTGTCCTGACGGATCTTCTTGGTGTCATCGACGATCTTCTTCAGCGCGTCGACGGTGTGCTTGCGCCGACTGCTGTCGGTGATCTGGCCGACATTGAGGGCGGAGTCGGTGAGGTCCTGGACGTCGCCGGTGAGGCTGATCGCCCGCTTTCCGCAGTCGAGGGCCTGGTCGGCGTTCTTGCACGCGGTGAACAAGGGGGCCGCCACGAGCATCGCGAGCGCCGCGATGGCGAGGCGGTACGGCTTCTTTGTCATGTCTATATCCCTCCCGCTCCCCACAACGCCGGTTCGGTGCACAGAGGTTCCGGCGGGACAAGTGAACGGTCGGCAAAGTCCCGGCCGATGGCGGCCGATGGCGGACGGTGACGGTGGGCGCGACGGACGAGTGCGAATCCGGTGGCGTTCGGAGCGGAATTCCGGAAGGCTCGGGCGCATGGTCTCGGTATTGCAGAACGTGGCGATCGACTGTGCGGATGCCTATGAGCTGGCCCGGTTCTGGAGCGGGGTGACCGGCCGTCCGCTGGACCCGGACGACAAGCCGGGCGATCCGGAGGTCCAGGTGCTCCTGGCGGAGGGCCCGGCCCTGTACTTCCACCAGGTGCCCGAGGCCAAGACGGTCAAGAACCGGCTCCACCTGTGCCTGCGCCCGGAGACCTCGCGGGACCAGGAGGTGGAACGACTGCTGGCTCTCGGCGCCACCTTCGTCGCCGACCACCGGAATCCCGACGGCTCGGGCTGGGCGGTCCTCGCCGATCCCGAAGGCAACGAATTCTGCGTCCTGCGCAGCGAGTCCGACCGGGCCGCCACGACTCCGTAACGGACTCCATGACGACTCCATCCGCCCCTCCTTCAGACCCTTTCAGCGCTCCCCGGCACCGAAGAGGACGGGGCGCACCGCGGCTGGCTGGATGCGGGTGAGGGGCGGCCCGAAGCGCCAACCGGGGTACGGCCCGTCAGGTGCCGGCTCGGAAACCCGTACCGGCTGGGCACCGGCGCCGGAAACCCCATGTCGGGTCAACCGCGCGCAGTCACCCATATGGCTGTTCGTCAGGATTCGCCGGACGCCGTCCGATCGGCGGTCTACGCTGCGAACACGTAGCGCTACGTGCCGTAGCCGTTCGAGAGGAATCCCATGTCATCATCCTGCGACCCCCAGTACGCCCCGGCCGGCGATGTGAGCACCGCGCTCATGGTGATCGACTCCCGGCTCAAGGCCATCTACGACGGCAAGTCCGGCACGGACCCCGAACAGGAGCGGATGATCGACCAGTTCGCCGCGTCCATGGGCGCCGCCGGTTTCAACGAGCTCCTGGACGGCACCTGCACCCTCATCTACATGCTCATGAACTGGCTGCGGCAGGCGCTGGAGAACCACGAGGAGGACGTCGTCGAGTTCGTGGTGCCCTCCCTGGTGGCCTCGATGCGCATGATGCCCAGGACCTTCCGCCCCGAGGTCGTCCCCACCATGGCGGGCCTGCTCACCGCCGCGGGCACCGGCCTGAGCCCCAACCTGTGGCGCGCCCAGTACGGCCCCTGGACCGACGCCGAGCTGAACCCCCTGGAAGCCACGGCCGTCCTCCTCGCCGAGCACGTCAACCGGCTCTCCGGCAAGGAGGACCACAGCTTCGCCACCCGCCTGATCGCCGACGCCCTGTCCCAACTGGACGAGGACTGATCCGCGACGCCTCAGGTGCTGACGCGAGCCCGAGCGGGCTCGGGCTCGCGGACGGTGCCGAGCCGGCGGTCCGGGTCCGAGTGGGGTGGGAGTGGGACGGGTGGTCCCGGTTCGGTGGTGGGGCGCTGACCTGCTAGTGTTCTTCCTGTCGCGAGGGAGATGATTCCTCGTCAGGCGTCAGCGGTGCTACCAGAGCACGTCCTACTTTCAGTAGGGAGAGTCCGTGCAACCCGGGCCTGGCGCTCCACTGTCGGGCGGGGCCCGGCACCCATCAGGGTGCCGGGCCTCGCCTGCGTGCGTCACCGGGGCGGCGGCGGGACTTCGCCGGCGTGGTCGACCGCGGCCTTGTTGAGGATCGCGGAGGTGCCGACCACGGTCCCGGCCGGTCCCGCGTCGCCGGCTTCGGTGAGGACCGTGCGTTCGCCGAGGAAGGCGTAGGTGGTCCGGTCGAAGACCCACTGGGTCTGCTGGCCGTGTGCCGTACGGGCCACGGCGACGCCTTCGCGCCCTGCGGCGTCGCTGGTCGAGCGGACCACCGTGACCCCGGGGATCCGCTCGGCGGCCCGGTAGAGCGCGGCGCTGACCTGCGGCGGCGCCCAGGTCTCGGCCAGGAGGTCGCCGATCGCCGTGAACGCGCGCTGGTCCGGGTCCTGGCCTTCGCCGCGGCTCCCGTCGTGGATCAGCTTCAGCAGGGTGTCCGGGTCGGTGGGCAGCGAGGCGACGTACGCGTGGGTCGGGGCGCCGATCGACGGCCCGTCCCGGCGCGGGGTGTCGCTGTCGGGCGCGCCCTCCTCGCGCAGCAGGCCGGGGCGACCGCCGTCGGCGGAGAGCCATGCCTGCCGGGTGTGGACGGGTGCCATGGTCACCGGCCCTCCTGCGGCGCTCTGCGCGGCGTAGGCGACCTCGCTCTCGATGTAGACGAACTGGTCGGCGCGGACGGTCGGTTGCTCCGAGTCGGCGGCGGCGAGTGCGATGCGGTCGAGGAGCTGTGCCGCTTCGGGTGTGCCGATGGCGCTGCCCCCGGCCGTCGTGCCGTCGCGCCCGACCGTGCCTGCCCGGTCCACCACGACGACGGCGGCGATCGCCAGAGCGCAGGCGAGCGCCGGCAGCACGATACGGACCGGACGCCACCGGTGCGGCCCGCGCGGAGAGAGGCCGCCGCGTGGTTCGGCGCCCCCGGCCTTGCGGAGCAGTTCCTCCCTCAGCAGCAGTTGACGGTCGGCGCCGAGTCCGGGCACCGCCGGTGGGGGCAGCAGGCCGGTGAGTTCGCGGCGTTCGGGCTCCTCGGACGGGTGCTGCGGGTCGCGCCGTGGGGTGGCGTTCATCCGTGGCTCTCCTGGATCGAATGGGTCGGCTGGATCGACGATCGGATCGGCTGGATCGACCGGAGCGCGGGCAGGCGGCCCGGTGCGGGCCGCGCATGCGTGGCGCGGGCCTCGGCCTCGGTGAGTTCGCGCAGCCGGGCACGGGCCCGGGACAGGCGTGACCGTACGGTGCCGACCGGTGTACCGAGGGCCTCGGCCGCGCTGGCGTAGTCCAGTCCGGCCCACACCACGAGGGTGAAGACCTCCCGGTCGCGACGCCGGAGCTGGGCGAGGGCGCGGTGCGCGGCGCGCAGTTGCTCGACGTCCTCGAGGTGCTCGACCAGGTCATCGGCGAAGTCCGGGACCGACTCGCGGTTCGGCATCCGCGCGAGCGCGACGTCGCGGCGCCGGCGGGAACGGGCGTTGCGGCGCATGATGTTGGTCGCGATTCCCAGCAGCCACGGGCGCAGGCCGTCGCCGTCGGGGCGCAGCCTCTCGCGACCGCGCCACGCCTCCAGGAAGGTCGTCGAGACGACGTCCTCGGCCTCGGCCCAGTCGCCCGTCACGCGAAGGGCGTAGCGGTACAACACCTGGGCGTGCTCGTCGTAGAGCTCGCCCAAGGCGTCGCGGTCCCCGCGGCGAAGACGCGTTCTCATGAGTGTTTCCACACTCGGCCCTGCCCCGTCCGCCGCCCCGGTTCCGGTGACCTGTGTCACAGGTGTCGCCCGGGCGGCGCTCCCGCTCCGAATGTGGTCCGGATCACAGGAACTCCGGTGCCCGGGCGAGCAGTACAGGGCATGACCGCTACTTCCGTACCCCGCACTTCCGTACCCCGCCGGAACGTCCTCCGGGCCCTGGCCGTCGCCGTCGCGCTGGTCGGCGGCGTGACGCCCACCTGGGGCGGCGCGGCCTTCGCCGCGGAGCCGGAGACGTACACGCTCACGATCAGGCACCTGGACCGCAACGGCCGCACGCCGGTGAAGTACGTCACCAGCGTCACCGGGATCTCCGGCGCCGGCGCCGACCAGTCGGTGCAGCCGCACGACGCCTCCGGTGTCACCACCGTGCGGCTGCCCAGGGGCCGGTACCTGCTGGAGAGCGCCCTGTACACGGACGCGGTGGCGAACGGCACCGACTGGATCGTGCAGCCCCGCCTCGACCTCGACCACGACACCACCGTCACCGTCGACGCGCGGACCACCGCCCCGGTCGACGTGCGGCCCCCCGACGGCTCGGCGACGTTCCGGCTCAGCGGGATGTTCATCGAGGTCACGCACGAGGGTGTCACCAGGATGGCCAGCATCGTCAACCCGAAGCCGAACCTGCGGGTGGCCCACCTGGGGCCCGAGGCCGAAGCCGGGTCGGTGAAGCAGTGGTTCGACTCCTACTGGACGACCGGCACCGGCGGCTACGCGCTCGGCCAGACCTTCTCCGGCACCCGCGCGCTGACCGGGCTCACCCGCCAGTACACCGCGCAGGAGCTGGCCACCCTCCGGATCCGTGGCGGCGCCCGGCCGGGCGCCGGGGGGACCGTGGCCTTCGGCCTGGTGCCGACCTCCGGACAGACCGTCGGCCTCCCCCTGGAGATGGCGGCTCCGGGCACCGCCACCTTCTTCGTCACGCCCCAGCGCGGAACCTGGGAGGTCAGCTACACGACCCGCGGTGCCGCACCGAACTACTACGTGGCCAGGGACATCGCCGTACGGGCCGGGGCCACGACCACGCAGACCTTCGACAACGCGGTCTTCGGCCCCGCGCTCACCGGCCGTCCCGGTGTCGAACGCGACGGCGACCGGATCACCGCGGACATCCCGCTGCTCGCCGACGGCGACGGCCACGTGCCGTCGGCGCCGTTGTTCGACACGGCCTACACCTCGCTCTACCGTGACGGCGTGCTGGTCGGCACCCAGTCCGGCGACGCCCGACGCGCCGAGTTCACCGTGCCCGCGGGGCAGGGCTCGTACCGCCTGGCGAGCACGGTGACCCGCAAGACGGCGACCGGCGGGACCACCCAGGTGAACGCGTCGTGGACCTTCCCCTCGGCCGCGACGAGCGGGCCGACCCCGGTGCCGGTGAGCGTCGTGCGGTTCTCGCCCGAGCTCGGCCTGACCGGCGCGGCTCCGGCCGGGAGCCGGATCCGGGTGCCGATCACGGTGCAGGGCGCCGCCGCGAACGGCCGCGTCCGCTCGTTGACGGTCTCGATGTCCACCGACGGCGGCGTCTCGTGGACCGGGCTTCCGGTCGAGGCCGGCGCCGTCACGATCCAGAATCCGGCGGCGGGCACCGGTGTCTCCCTGCGCGCGGAGCTGACCGACACCGAGGGCAACACCCTCGACCAGACCCTCATCGACGCCTACCGCACCCAGTGAGCCCAGCGGGCGGCTGAAGCCGTACCAAAACTCGACAAGTAACTTGGCAAAGTTACTTGTCGAGTTGTACGGTGACAGCCATGACAGAGGAAATGACCGGGGACCGGGGCCGCAGCCAGTGGCGGTCCGAGTCGGCGGCGGAGCGGCTCCAGCACGCGATGAAGCGGCTCCGTGCCCGACTGCGCACCGAGTCCGGACAGCATTCGCTGGGCCTGTCCCAGAGCCAGCTCGTCGTCCTGGCGACGGTGCTGCGGGAGGGGCCGATCACCGCCGCCAGGCTCGCGGAGCTGGAGCACGTCAGTCCGCAGTCGATCGCGCAGAGCCTGGCGGCGCTGAAGTCGGCCGGACTGGTGCGCGGGGAGCCCGATCCGCAGGACGGGCGCAAGAAGCTGATCAGCGCCAATCCGTCCGCCGTCGAGCTGATCGACCGTCTCCTGGCGGGCCGCTCCCTGTTCCTGACGCAGGCCATCGACCAGGTGGTCGCCCCCGAGGAGCGCGAGGACCTGGAGAAGGCCATCGAACTGCTGGAGCGGCTCGCCACCGCGGATTCGATCCGAGCACGGAAATGAGCGCCGGGCGCGCCCCCGCCGACGGGCCGGCGCCCCTGTCAGGGCAGCAGCCCTTCTCCTGGCGCTTCACCGCCCCGCTGTACCTGGGCTCCAGCCTCAATCCGATCAACAGCGCCATCATCGCGACCGCCCTCGTCCCCATAGCCGACGGACTGCACGTCCCGGCGGGCAGCACCGCGATCCTGGTCACCTCGCTCTACCTGGCCAGCGCCATCGCCCAGCCCACCGCCGGCAAGCTGGCGGAGGTGGTCGGCCCGCGCCGGGTCTTCCTCGGCGGCATCCTGCTGGTGCTGCTCGGCGGCCTGGTCGGAGGCTTCGGGGCGAACCTGGCGACGCTGACCGTGGCCCGCGTCCTGATCGGCATCGGGACCTCGGCCGGATACCCGTCCGCGATGGTGCTCATCAGGCGCCGGGCGGCGCAGGTCGGTCTGGACGCGCCCCCGGGCAAGGTCCTCGGCGGGCTCGCCATCGCCGGGATGGCCACCGCCGCCGTCGGCCCGCCGCTGGGCGGGCTGCTGGTGGGCGCCGCCGGATGGCACTGGGCCTTCCTGATCAACATCCCGGTCACCGCGATCGCGCTGGCGGTGACGGTGCGCTGGGTGCCGAAGGACGCGGTGCCCGAACCCGACGGCGGCCCGGCGGGCGGCGGCCTCCGAGGCATCGCCCGGCGGATCGACCTGACCGGCATCCTCGGCTTCGCCGCCTCGATGACCGCGCTCATCATCTTCCTGATGGGCCTGCCGAGGGCCGACTGGGCCGCCCTCGCCGTCTTCGCCGCCGCCGCGGTGCCGACCGTGTGGTGGGAACTGCGCGCCCCGGAACCGTTCTTCGACCTGCGCGGACTGGCCGCCAACGGCCCGCTGAGCCGCACGTACCTGCGCCAGGCGCTGACCCTGATCGGCCTCTACACGGTGATGTACGGCGTCACCGAGTGGCTGGAGGCGGCACACGGCTACTCCGCCACCACGGCCGGGCTGCTCCTGCTGCCGATGGCCGGAGTGTCCGCGCTGCTCGCGCAGCCGCTCGCCAGCCGCAACCTGGTGCGCGGGCCGCTGGTCGCCTCGGCGGTCACCATGCTGGCCGGATCCGCCGCGATCGTGCTCCTCACCTCGCACAGCCCGGCGATCGTGATCGTCCTGGTGATGCTGGTCTTCGGCATCACCAGCGCGGCCACCACGGTCGGCAACCAGACCGCCCTCTACCTGGAGGCCTCGCCGCGGCAGATCGGCACCGCCTCGGGGCTGTTCCGGACCTTCTCGTACCTGGGAACCATCGTCTCGTCCGTGATCACCGGCCTCGTCTTCCACAGCGGGGTCACCGACCGCGGCCTGCACGGCCTCGGTCTCGTCCTGGTCGGGGCCGGCGTCGCGGTCCTGCTGCTGACGGTCCTGGACCGGCGACTGATGGGCCGTGCCGTCGAACGCGCCGACAGCGGTGTGAGAGCGCCCGCCGCGACCGGGAACAGGCTCGAACCGAACCACAAGCACTGAAACAGCCCTGGAACAGCACCGAAGGAGTACTGCGCAATGACCACTCCCACGCTCACGGCCATCGACCCGAAGCGCACCGCCCTGCTGGCGATGGACTTCCAGAACGGCATCGTCGCCTCGATCCCCGGCTCGGACGCACTGATCGAGCGCGTCAAGGGCGCCATCGCGGACGTCCGTACCGCCGGCGGCACCATCGGGTACGTCCGCGTCGCCTTCACCGAGGAGGACTGGGACGCCGTCCCCGAGACCAACAAGACCTTCAGCGGTGTCGTCGCGGCCAGGATGCTGCACCACGAGGACGCCACCACGCGGATCGACGAGCGGATCGCCCCTCAGGACGGCGACCTCGTCGTGCGCAAGGTCCGCGTCGGCGGCATCCACACCACCACCCTCCACCGGCAGCTGACCGACCGCGGCATCGACACCCTGGTGCTCACCGGTCTCAGCACCAACGGAGTGGTCCTGTCCACCCTGCTGGACGCCGCCGACCGCGACTACCGCGTCCTCGTCGTCTCCGACTGCGTCGCCGACCACGATGCCGAGCTCCACGAGGTCCTGCTGAACAAGGTCTTCCCGTCCCGGGGCCACGTCATCGACACCGCCGAGCTGAAGCGGCTCCTGTCGCCGGCCTGACCCGGCCCGGACGGGTCAGGCCTTGCAGGCCTGCAAGTCGCGCCACGCGTGGACGCCGGGGGCGACCTCGACCACTTCGGACGGGTAGGCCTCCCGGACGAGGTCGAGCAGGGCACGCTGTTCCCGCAACCAGTCGGGCGCGGGGGAGAGCACGACCCGGAGCATGACGCCGGACCTCTCGGCGTCGGAGACGGTGACCCGGACCCCGCCGGGCCGACCGGGTTCGATTCGCAGCTCCGGGCCGTGCTCCTCGTCCAGCCAGCGGACCGCGAGCCCTCGGGCGAGCCGCTCCAACGCCTGCTCCCACTGCTGGAGTTGGCGATCGGTGACCACGATGGTGAACCGGCCGTGCACCGAGCCGGCGGTGACGGCGATCTCGCAGTCCAGCCAGTCATGGCCGAGCAGAGAGCCCGGCGTGTGCCGCCCGAGCACCCGCACCCGTACGCTGTGGCCGCCACCGTGCCCGTCGCGGCCGGGTGCGTCGTGGAATCCGGGTCGGTCCGTCAGTCTGATCAACTCGTGCTGGGATGCGACGATTTCACTCATTGCTCACTCCCGGTTACAGCGGATCCAAGAGCTGACATCCTCGCGCAG
>NZ_JAFLNG010000232.1 GCF_017427025.1 Streptomyces sp. FH025 | reverse complement strand
GCTGCCCGCCTCCGACCGCGCAGCCGCCTTCGCCGAGCTGCGCCGCCGCCCCGACCCGGTCTACTTCGGAGACCGCGCCACGGGCCGGGGCTTCCACGCCCTGGTCCGGCACGCCGACGTCGTCGAGGCCAGCCGTACGCCCACCGTCTTCCTCTCCGGCCCGGGTGTGACCACCCCCGAACCGGCCCGCTGGGTCCGGCTGCTGTTCGGCGACTCGATGGTCAACCTCGACGACCCCCGCCACGCCCAGCTGCGCCGGATCGTCTCGCGGGCCTTCACCCCGAGGCTGCTCGGCCGGGTCGAGGAGGACGTCCACCGCACCGTCACCGCGCTGGTGGACGAGGTCGAACTCGGCCGGCCCGAGGACTTCGTCGCCGCGGTCGCCGCGGAGCTCCCGTTCCAGGTGATCTGCACCATGATGGGCATCCCCGAGCGGTCGCGCCGCGCCATCCTCGACCTGGTCAACCGCACCTCCGAGGACATCGGCGTGGCCCGCCCGCTGCGCCGCCGCCTCCGGATGCCCGGGCGCGGGCTGGCGGCGCTCGCCCGGATGCAGGGCATCGTGGCCTCGATCGGCCGCGAGCGCCGCCGCCGGCCCACCGAGGACCTGATCTCCGCGCTGGTCACCGCGGATGTGGACGGCCGTCGGCTCACCGGCCGCGAGCTGGGAGCCTTCTTCACCCTGCTCCTGGTCGCCGGGGTCGAGACCACCCGCAACGCGCTCGCCCACGGCCTGCACCTGCTGACCGCCCACCCCGAGCAACGCGCCCTGCTCCTCGCCGACCTGGACGGGCGGCTCGACGGAGCGGTGGACGAGATCGTCCGCCATGCCACGCCGATCATCCAGTTCCGCCGGACCCTCGCTGTCGACCACGTGCTCGGCGGCCCGGGCGGACCGCTGCTGAGGGCGGGGGAGAAGGTCGCGCTCTACTACGGCTCGGCCAACCGGGACGAGACGGTCTTCCCCGACCCGGACGCCTTCGACATCACCCGCACCCCCAACCCCCACCTCGGCTTCGGTGGCGGCGGTCCGCACTACTGCCTCGGCGCGCACCTGGCCCGGCAGGAGATGACGGCGCTGTTCCGCGAGCTGTTCACCCGGCTGCCCGAGGTCCGGTCGGTCGGCGAGCCGGTGCTCATCCCGTCCAGCTTCGACCACCGGGTCCGCTCGTTGCGCTTCACCTTCTGAAGCTGCCGGCCGCGGATCAGAAGGCCAGCGCCCAGGCCGCGTGGTCGTGTGCGAACAGCACCTGGCCCGGCGCGTGCTCCGCGACCTGGTCCAGCCAGCCCCGGTAGCCGGGCAGCGGCGCGGCCATCCCTTCGCGCGCCGCCTGCCGGGCGAGCACCGCCTGTCCGTACTCGGAGGCGAAGTCGTACGCCTGCCCGGCCAGCAGGATCGAGCAGTTGCCCTGGCGTTCGACCAGCAGTGACTGGTGGCCCTCGGTGTGTCCGGGGGTGGGCAGCACCCGGACGCCGGACCAGATCTCGGCCTCGCCGTCGAGCTCGCGGTAGACGGCGCCGGGGAAGTCGACCAGCGCGTCGATGGTGTGGCCGCCGCGCCGGGCGGTGGCCAGCTCGCTCGACTGGACCAGGATGGGCTTCCCGGCGAACAGCGGGTTGCCGCCGCAGTGGTCGAAGTGCAGGTGGCAGTTGACCACCAGGTCGATGTCCCCGATCGAGACGCCGGCCGCCGCGAGCGCCTCCGGCAGCGGACGCCGGACCGGGCGGTAGTGCGCCTCGGTCTCCGGTGAGCCCGCGCCGATCCCGGTGTCGAACAGCAGCAGGCCCTCCGGCCCCCGGACCAGGTACGCGAGCACCGGTTCCACCCGTGGTTCCGGGCCGCCGACTTCGGACGCCGGCCGGACGAAGTAGCCCAGGTCGAGACGGCGGATGGTAAACATTCGTCCCCCTTGTCGCACAGCCCCCTTGTGCACGGCCCGGTCGGCCGCATTTCGCACCCTACCCGCCGGCCTGCGGCCCCCTGTCCGGCTTCACCCGCCTCCTCGCCGATACCCGGCGGGCATCGAGCAGGCATGGAGGAGGCGACGGGTCGGCGATGACCTGATGGTGGACCCACGGCGGAGCAACAGTGGACCGGTGACGGGTCGGTGGTGGACCGACCCGGGTGAACCCGCCGCCGGCGCCGACGCCCACCGGAGGTGACGCCGGTGGTGGCGGGCGTCACGGCGGACGCCCACGAAGCGGAGCACAATGCCCGGCATGACCGATCGTCCGACGCAGCCCGGGGCCGAGCCCGCCGACCGCCCCACCGCCGACGCCTGGGCCGCCCTCGGGGGGCCGGCCGAACTCCTGAAGCGGGTGGGCTTCCACGGCCCGCGGTCCGTCCTGCCCTCGGGCCTGCCGGTGCGCCGGCTCGCCCGGGCCACGGTGGCGGCCTGCTCGCTGGCCGCCGCCGAACTCGCCGCCCACCGGGCCGGCGGCCCCGTCCCCGCCGTCCGGGTGGACGAGGGCGCCGTGGCCACCGCCTTCGTCAGCGAGCGGCACCTGGCCGTCGACGGCCGTACGCCGGTCAGCTTCGCCCCGCACTCCGGTTTCTGGCGCACCGCCGACGGCTGGGTCCGCACCCACGCCAACTACCCGCACCACCGCACCCGGCTGCTCTCGGCCCTCGACCTCGCCCCGGACTCCGGGCCGGAGCGGCTCGCCGAGGTGCTCGGCGGGCTGCCGGCCGAGCAGATCCAGGAGCGCGCGTACGCGGCGGGAGCGCTCGCCGTGGCCGTCGCGCCGGTGAGTGCGACCGTGCACCCCCTGGTGGAGCGCCGGACGGTCGGCAACGCGCCCGTCCGGTCCCTCGGCGCGGCCCCGGTGGACCGGCCCGCCGCAGGGATCCGGGTGCTCGACCTCACCCGGGTGATCGCCGGCCCGGTCGCCACCCGTACTCTCGCCCTGCTCGGTGCCGACGTCCTGCGGGTCGACTCGCCCCACCTGCCCGAGGCCGAGGATGCCCACGCCGACACCGGCTTCGGCAAGCGCTCCACCCGCCTCGACCTCGCCGACCCGGCCGATCGCGCCACCTTCGAGAGCCTGCTCGCCACCGCCGACGTCGTCGTCACCGGCTACCGCCCCGGTGCCCTCGACGCCCACGGCCTCGCCGCCGAGGCACTGCTCGCCCGCCGGCCCGAGCTGATCGTCGCCCAGCTCTGCGCCTGGGGCTGGACCGGCGCCTGGGCCGGACGCCGCGGCTTCGACAGCCTGGTGCAGGCCGGCGTCGGCATCGCCGCCCACGAGGCCGCGCCCGACGGCCGCCCCGGCGTCCTGCCCGCCCAGGCCCTCGACCACGGCACCGGCTACCTGATCGCCGGCGCGGTCCTGCGCGCCCTCACCGAGCAGCGCACCGACCGCCCCGGCGGCCGCCACCTGCGCTTCTCCCTCGCCGGCACCGCCTCCTGGCTGCTCCACGGCATCACCCCCGAGCCTCCGTCGGCACCGGCACCGGCACCGGCACCGGCACCGGCACCCGGTACGGACGGCGAGCCGTACGACCCGGCGCGCTGGCTCGCCGAGGTCGACTCGCCGTACGGGCGGCTGCGGCACGCCCTTCCGCCGATCGGCTACGAGGGCGCGCCCGCGGACTGGGCCCGCCCGCCGGGGCGCTGGGGGACGGACGCGCCGGTCTGGCTCTGACGGAGGCGGCCCGCACGCCCCGAGGAAGCGGCCCGCACGGTTCAAGGAAGCGGCCCGGCCCCGCGTCGAAGCGGTGCCGGGCCGTGCGGCCGGGTCGGTGGGGCCCGGCCGTCAGACCCCGGAGGGGATCCGCTTGGCCTCGCCGCGCACCTGGATGGCCGTCACGATCTCGACCAGGCCCAGGACCACCAGCCAGCACCCGGCCAGCACGGTGAGTGCGGCGATCGAGCCGACCGGCCAGACCATCAGCAGCACACCGGCCAGGGTGTTGGCCACGCCAGCGAAGGCCTGCCAGCCGCGGGCGGGCATCAGCGGGTCGGAGATCGCGGCGGCCAGCTGGGTGATGCCGCGGAAGAGCCAGCCGATCCCGATCCAGAGCGCGAGCAGCAGCAGCGACTGCACCGCGCTGCGGAAGCAGAGCAGCCCGAGCAGCACGCTGATCGCGCCGCTGATGAAGGCCAGCACCCGCATCGCGGTGGTGGCGTGGGTGCCGAACGCGGCGACCAGCTGCACGATGCCGATGACCAGCAGGTAGAGGCCGAACAGCACGCCCACGACCAGCAGCGTCTGCCGGGGCCACACGAAGACGACGATCCCGAGTGCGAGCGAGGCCAACCCGGCGACCAGCAGGACCTGCCAGGCGGCCTTGGCGAGCGTGCCGAGCGGTCCCTGGACCGGGGAACCGTCGGGGGTGATGATCGGCTGGACCACGGTGGTGCACTCCTCGGAGCGGGGGTGGAAAACGGGGGTAGAAGACGAACCCCAGCGTCTCCGCACCGTGGTCCGATCGCAGGTCGGGTACGGCCGTTCGAGTGATTCCCCGCAGTCACCGGAACGACATCCTCCGGCCACTCGCCGTCGATATCATCCGGCGGTATGACTTCTGAAGGGTGGGGGACCCCTCCGGTCGAGCCGATCAGCCAGCACTACATCGTCTGCGGGGGAAACGCGCTGGCGCACCGGCTGGTCCTGGAACTCGTTGAGCACTACGAAGTCCCGGTCGTCGTCCTGGTCGCCGACCGCACTCGTGACCACGCGCCGCAGATCGAGCAACTCGCCGGTGTCGCAGCCGTGGTCGAGTACCCGAACATCACCGAGGAGGCGCTGCGCGCGGTGTCCGTCGGCACCGCCCGCGGCCTCGCGCTGGTCGAGGGCAGCGACCAGGAGAACATCCACGCCGCGCTCAGCGCCCAGGACCACAACCCGGACATCCGCATCGTGTTCCGGATGTTCAACCAACGCCTCGGAGAGAACATCGAACGGCTCCTCAGGAACGGCGCCGCGCTGTCCGGTTCCGCCACCGCCGCACCGGCCTTCGCGGCCGCCGCGCTCGGACAGCCCAACTCGGTGGAGGTCGGAGGGCGCTACCTCCACGTCGCGTTCGACGAGGCCATCACTCCCGACCGGATCTGCGTCGTCGCCGACCGCGTCGACCGCCAGGACCTCAGCAAGCTCCGACTGCTCGCACCGCAGGAGGGCGACTCGGCCGAATTCGTCCGGCTCGCCACCGAGTTCGGCGACGACGGGCCGTTCCGCCCGGGCGGGGTGCGCCGCGAACCGCCACCGGCGACCGAACCCGAACCCGAACCCGTGCCGGGCGGGGTCGCCGCACTCCAGGCGCTGCCCATCGAACCCCGGGAGGTGACCAACTGGGGGCGGCGGCTGTACTGGAGGCTGCTCGACACCATGCGCTTCTTCACCAGCGCCCGGCTGCGACTGGTGCTGCTCACCGCGCTCGCCGCGGTGCTGATGTCCTTCGCCGTGCTCTGGTACCTCAGCCGGGACTTCGGCTGGACGGTCTACATCTCGCTGCTCGACCTGGCCGGCGCCGCCCAGCCCGACCAGCCGACCGACCTCACCGCCGGGACGGGGACGGGCGGGGCCTGGCAGCGGGTCGCCCAGGTGGTGATCACCATCTGCGGGATCACCTTCGCGCCGGTCGCCACCGCCATCGCGGTCGAGGTGCTCGGCTCGGGGCGGCGCGGACTGCCCCGCAACCCCAGCGCCGGCACCCGTGACCACGTGATCGTCCTCGGGCTCGGCAACGTCGGCACCCGGGTCGCGACCCAACTGCACGAACTGGGCGTGCCGGTGGTCTGCATGGAACGCGACCCGCAGGCCCGGGGCATCGCCGCCGTCCGGGCGCTCGGCATCCCGGTGGTGCTGGGCGACGGCCCGTTCGAGGAGCAGCTGCGCCGTGCCCGGCTGAAGCACAGCCGGGCGGTGGTCGCGGTCAGCGGTGACGACGCCACCAACCTGGAGGCGGCCCTGGAAGCGCGCCACGGCAACCCTGATGTCCGGGTGGTGGTGCGGCTGTTCGACGACAACTTCGCCCGGCACTTCTACCGGACTCTGGACAACGCGGCCTCCCGCTCGGTGTCCTACCTGGCCGCGCCCGCCTTCGCCGCCGCGCTGATGGGCAGTGAGGTACGTGGGACGCTGTCGGTGTTCCGGCACGTGCTGCTGATCGCCGAGCTGACGGTGGAGGACGGCAGCGGGCTCATCGGTCTGAACCGGCACGACCTGGAGGACCCGGGCGGTGTCCGGGTGATCGCGGTCGCCTTCGCCCGCAGCGCGCAGCTGCACTGGAACTTCCCGGACCGCACCCGGCGGCTGGCCCCGGGCGACCGGATCGTGGTCGCCGCCTCCCGCAGCGGACTGGCGCGACTGAACACGGTGCTGGTGGAAGAGGGATGACGGCGGGCGGGCCGACGGGTCGCGGTGGACGGGGTGAGGGCGAACAGGTGACAGTGAACGGGTAACAGCGAACAGCTGACAGATTTCAGATGTTGAAATCTGTCAGCTGTTATCCGTCGACTGTTCGCCGCCAGCCGTCAGCCGCCAGCCGTCGTTCGCCGCTCGCCGTCCCGCCGTCAGCGGTTCTCGAACTTCGGCGCCCGCTTCTCCGCGAAGGCCGCCATGCCCTCCTTCTGGTCCGCCGTGGCGAAGGCCGCGTGGAACAGTCGGCGCTCGAAGCGGACGCCCTCGGCGAGGGTGGTCTCGAAGGAGCGGTTGACGCTCTCCTTGAGCATGATGGCCGCCGGGGTCGACATCGCCGCCACCGTCTCGGCGGTGGCCAGTGCCTCCGCCAGCAGCTGGTCGGTTGGGACGATCCGGGAGACCAGGCCGGCCCGCTCCGCCTCCTCGGCGCCCATCATCCGCCCGGTGAGGCACAGCTCCATGGCCTTCGCCTTGCCGATCGCCCGGGTGAGCCGCTGCGAGCCGCCGATGCCCGGGATCACGCCCAGCTTGATCTCCGGCTGCCCGAACTTCGCGGTGTCCGCCGCCAGCAGGATGTCGCACAGCATCGCCAGCTCGCAGCCCCCGCCCAGCGCGAACCCGGCCACCGCCGCGACGACCGGCTTGCGCAGCGCGCCGAGCCGGTCCCACGGGCCCAGCCAGTCGTCCAGGTAGACGTCCGGGAACCGGTTGCCCTGCATCTCCTTGATGTCGGCGCCGGCCGCGAAGGCCTTCTCCGAACCGGTGATCACCAGACACCCGATCTCCGGGTCCCGGTCGAAGGCCGTGGCGGCCGCGACCACCTCGTTCATCAGCTGGGTGTTCAGCGCGTTGAGAGCCTTGGGTCGGTTGAGCGTGATCAGCCCCACCCGGCCCTTGCGCTCGACCAGGATCGTCTCGTAGGTCTCGGTCTCGGTCATCGCCGTTACTCCCATTCCGCTGCTCGGCCATTTCGCTGCTCGGCGCCGTACGGGCGCGCCCTGACCACCCAACGATCTACGACGCGCCCCGCCTCGCGCCAGTCTTGGTATGCGAGACGCCGGTCACCAGCACAGTGGGGGCACCGGCGCGTCGGAGCCGCGGGTGCGTCAGGGCCGCGGGGCCGTCAGAACCGGACGCCGTAGCGCTCCGCCGCCAGCCGTACGGTCTCGGCCTTGACCTCGCCCCGGCGGGCCAGCGCGGCCAGCGCCGCGACCGTCACCGATTCGGCGTCCACGCCGAAGTGTCGTCGGGCGGCCGCCCGGCTGTCGGAGAGGCCGAAGCCGTCGGTGCCCAGTGAGGTCCAGTCCTGCTCCACCCAGGGCCGGATCTGGTCGGGTACGGCGCGCATCCAGTCGCTGACCGCCAGCACCGGTCCGGGTGCCCCGGCCAGTGCCCGGGTGACGTACGGGACGCGGGCCGCCGCGCCGGTGTGGGCCGCCGCCTGGGTCAGGTTGGCCGCGTCGCAGTCCAGCGCCTCCCGGCGCAGTTCCGTCCAGGACGGTGCCGACCAGACGTCGGCGGCCACGCCCCAGTCCTCGGCGAGCAGCCGCTGGGCGGTCAGCGCCCAGTGCACGGCGGTGCCGGAGGCGAGCAGTTGGAGCCGCGGGGCTGCGGCGGGCAGGGTGTCGGTGTCCGCCTCGCGGTAGCGGTAGAGGCCGCGCAGGATGCCGTCCGTCACCTCGGCGCCGGCCGGTAGCGCGGGCTGCGGCAGCGGCTCGTTGTAGACCGTGAGGTAGTAGAACACGTCCTCGCCGTGCGGGTGTCGCTCGCTGTGGCCGTACATCCGGCGCAGGCCCTCGCGGACGATCACGGCGACCTCGTATCCGAAGGCCGGGTCGTAGGAGAGCGCTGCCGGGTTGGTGGAGGCGATCAACTGGGAGTGCCCGTCGGCGTGTTGCAGGCCTTCGCCGGTCATCGTGGTGCGTCCGGCGGTGGCGCCGATCAGGAAGCCGCGGCCCAACTGGTCGGCCAGTGCCCACATCTGGTCGGCGGTGCGCTGCCATCCGAACATCGAGTAGAAGATGTAGAACGGGATGACCGGCTCGCCGTGGGTCGCGTACGCGGTCGCGGCTGCGGTCAGCGAGGCCATCGAACCGGCTTCGGTGATGCCCTCGTTGAGGATCTGGCCGCTCGCCGACTCCTTGTAGTGGAGCAGCTGGTCGCGGTCGACCGGGTCGTAGGTCTGCCCGAGCGGGGAGTAGATCCCGGCGGTCGGGAACAGCGACTCCATGCCGAAGGTGCGCGCCTCGTCCGGCACGATGGGCACCCAGCGGTGGCCGGTCGCCTTGTCCCGCATCAGGTCCTTGACCAGGCGGACGAAGGCCATCGTGGTGGCGATCTCCTGGGTGCCGGAGCCCTTGAACAGCGTCTCGAAGGGCTTGGCGGGCAGTTCGGGCAGCGGGGTGAAGCGCACCCGCCGGGCCGGAGCCGGTCCGCCCAGAGCGGCGCGGCGCTCGCGCAGGTAGCGGGCCTCCGGCGAGTCCGGGCCGGGGTGCGCGTACGGGACCAGCTCCTCGTTCAACGCGCTGTCCGGGATCGGGAGTTCTAGCAGGTCGCGCATCGCCCGGAACTCGGCGCCGGAGAGCTTCTTCATCTGGTGGTTGGCGTTGCGGGCCTCGAAGCCGGGGCCGAGCGTCCAGCCCTTGACGGTCTGCACCAGCACTACCGTGGGCGCGCCCCGGTGCTCCAGGGCCGCCCGGTAAGCGGCGTACACCTTGCGCGGTTCGTGGCCGCCCCGGGAGGTCGCGACGGTCTCCAACAGCCGCCGGTCGTCGACGGTTTCGGCGAGCGCGCGCAGTTCGGGGTCGGCGTGGAAGAGGTGCTCGCGGATGTAGCGGGCGTCGGAGGCGGCGTAGGTCTGGAACTGCCCGTCCGGCACCTCGCCCAGCCGGCGCACCAGCGCGCCCGTGGTGTCGCGGGCCAGCAGCTCGTCCCAGGCCTCGCCCCACAGCGACTTGACCACGTTCCAGCCGGCCGCGCGGAACTGGCGCTCCAGCTCCTGCACGATCTTGCCGTTGCCGCGGACCGGCCCGTCCAGGCGCTGGAGGTTGCAGTTGATCACGAAGGTGAGGTTGTCAAGGCCTTCGCGCGCGGCCAGGGCGAGCGCGGCGGTCGACTCCGGTTCGTCCATCTCGCCGTCGCCGAGGAAGGCCCACACGTGCGAGCCGGAGGTGTTCTTGATCCCGCGTGCGGTCAGGTACCGGTTGAACCGGGCCTGGTGGATCGCCGAGAGCGGGCCCAGGCCCATCGAGACGGTGGGGAACTCCCAGAACCAGGGCAGCCGGCGCGGGTGCGGGTAGGAGGGCAGTCCGTCGCCGCCGGTCTCCTGGCGGAAGCGGTCCAGCTGGGCCTCGGAGATCCGTCCCTCCAGGAAGGCGCGGGCGTAGACGCCGGGTGCGGCGTGGCCCTGCACGTACAGCTGGTCGCCGGAGCCGTCGACCTCCTTGCCCCGGAAGAAGTGCTGGAAGCCGACCTCGTACAGCCAGGCGGCGGAGGCGTAGGTGGCCATGTGCCCGCCGAGGCCGCCGCGGTGGTTGCCCCTGGTGACCATGGCGGCGGCGTTCCATCGGTTCCACGCGGTGATCCGCCGCTCCATCTCCTCGTCGCCGGGGAACTCCGGTTCGGCGGTGGTCGGGATGGTGTTGACGTACGGGGTGTCCAGCAGCGGCGGGAGGCCGAGCCGGCGTAGTTCGGCGTGCTCGACGAGGCGGCGCAGCAGGTGGGCGGCGCGGTGCGGTCCGCCGAAGTCGCGGGCGGCGTCGAGGGAGTCGCGCCACTCCGCGATCTCTTCGGGGTCTTGGTCGGGAAGCTGGTCGAACTGGGACACGGGTGGTTCCCCTTTGCCGGTGCGCTTCAGATCGGCGATTCCGCAGATATTCCGGGATGCGGAATAGCATTTCTCTTCATGGAACTCACTCTGGACGGTAGGGAGCGGAAGGGGTGTGAGTCAACCATTACCGGTGGGTAATATGAGCGATGATCGATCATTTCCACACGAACCATTGAGTCGTCAAGTGGAGCCCGAGCCGAGGGCGGCTCGGCGGTGC
>NZ_JAFLNG010000231.1 GCF_017427025.1 Streptomyces sp. FH025 | reverse complement strand
GGAGCGGGAGCTGGGAGCACCGATCGTCGGCATCCCCCGGGCGGACCTGCACCGGATCCTGCGGGAGGCCCTGCCCCCCGAGTCCCTGGTGATCGGCGCCGAGGTGACCGACCTCGACACCTCGCACCCCTCCCGGGTCCGGGTCGGCTACGGCGACACCACGCTGGAGGCCGACCTCCTGGTGGCGGCCGACGGCATCCACAGCCGCATCCGGCGGCGCCTCTTCCCCGCTCACCCCGGGCCCGTGTACAGCGGTTCGACCGTGCTGCGGGCGATCACCGAGCACCCGGTCGAGGGGCTGACCGCCGACTTCGAGCTGACCTGGGGCCACGGCGCCGAGTTCGGCCACATCGCCTTCCCGGACGGCCGGGCCGAGTGGCACGCCGTGCTCAACGCCCCGGCCGGGGTCCGCTACCGGGACTCGCTGACCGAGGTCCGCCGCCGCTTCGCCCGCTGGCACGACCCGATCCCCGCACTGCTGGCCGCGACCCGCCCGGAGGCGGTGCTGCACCACGACGTCAACGAGCTGGTCACCCCGCTTCCCGGTTACGTCTCCGGTCGGATCGCCCTGCTCGGCGACGCGGCGCACGCCATGACGCCACACCTCGGCCAGGGCGCCTGCCAGGCCCTGGAGGACGCGGTGACCCTGGCGGCGGCGGTCGCCGACGGCCGTACGGTCGAGGGGGCGCTCGCCCGCTACGACGCGCTCCGGCGCCCGCGCAGCCAGACCGTGGCCCGCGACGCCCGCCGGGCCGGCCGGATGGGCCAGCAGCTCGCCAACCCGCTGGCGGTCGGCCTGCGCAATGCGGCGATCCGGCTCACCCCGCCGGGCGCGATGGTCCGCACCGTCCTGAAGCACGCCGACTGGCGGCCGCCCCGGATCGCTCCCCGTGCCGCCTAGGCAAGAGCCGGGCCGCTCGCTTGACCGGGGAACTGATTAGGCACCATATTACTTCCATGACGCCGCACCCCGAGAACGATCCGGGCACCCCCAGCCTCGACCAGGCCCGCCGCCAGATCACCCGCTACGGCCTGACGGCCGACCCGCAGGCGGTCCTGGTCGCGGCCCGGCTGATGGCGGCGGGCGCCCGGATCGGCCAGGCCGGGGAGGTGCACTTCGGCCGCTTCGGCCTCTCCACCGGCCGCTACCGACTGCTCTCCGACCTGGAGGACCACGGCGGCGAGAAGTCGCCCTCCCAGCTCGCGGCGAGCCTCGGGGTGTCCCGGGCGACCGTGACCGGCCTGGTCGACGGCCTGGAGCGGGAGGGCCTGGTGGCCCGCCGGCCGTCCACCGAGGACGGCCGGGGCAACGTGGTGATCCTCACCGCGCGCGGCGCCGACCGGCTGCGCGAGCTCGCGCCCGAGCACTTCGCCCGGATGCAGGCCCTGGTCGGCGGTCTCTCCGTGGAGGAGCGCGCCACCTTCCTCGACCTGCTGGGCCGGGTGGTCGCGGGCATCGACGCCCTCACCGCCGACTGACCCGCCACACCCCGGGCGGGCCGCCAGAAGCGGCCCGCCTCCCCTCAGCCCCAATAGTTAGGCACCTAAGCATGCCCAGATACTTAGCCACCTAATCAGAATCGCCGAAGCCGAGCCGAAGCCGAACCATCAAGCCGAACAGAGGACAACCCATGAGCAAGAAGGCACCCGGCGCTCCCCCGCCCTTCGTCCTGTGGCGCGAGGTGTTGACCTCCTACGCCATGCCCGCCGTCATGGCCGGCCTCGGCGGCGCCATCACCCGGCAGCCGCAGCTGGTGGCCGCCGCGCTCACCACCATCGGCGGCACCTCCGCCGTCGTGGCCGCCGCGCTCGGCTCCGTACTGCGCCGCCGCCCCGTCCGCGCCAGACCCGCCCGGACCCCGCGCGCGCTCGCGGCCGCCGCCCTCGGCCTGGCCGCGGCCGCACTCGCCCTCGCCGTCGGCCTCGCCGCGGCGCGCTGGCTCCCGCACCTCCCGGCGCTGGCCGACAGCCCCTGGCCGCGGCGACTGCCCGTCGACCTGCCGGTCTCCTCGGCGATCGCCGCCACCATCACCACCTGGCGCTGGCGCGGCAGCCGCCGCACCCGCGAGCCGCAACACCGACTCCCCTCCACACCCCGACCCGAAAGGCAGACCTCATGATCGCCATCCTGGGCGCCGGTGGCGCCACCGGCGGCGCCACCCTGCGTAGCCTCGCCACCCTCGGCGTACCGACCCGCGCCCTCAGCCGCGACCCCGCCCGGCTGGCCGCCGCACTCGACGACCGCACCCGAGCCCGGACCGAGATCCACCCGGCCGACGCCGCCGACCCGGACTCCCTGCGCGCGGCCTTCCACGGCGCGCGCCGGCTCTTCCTCGCCATGGCCAACGGCCCGCACCAGGTGCGGTACGAGCTGAACGCGGTCGAGGCGGCCGTCGACTGCGGGGTGGAACACATCGTCAAGGTCTCCGCCCCCGCCGCCGAGCCGCACTCCCCCGTCGCGGTCTCCCGCGGCCATCACCTGATCGAGGAGCGGCTGCGGTCCTCGGGCATCACCACCACCGTGCTGCGGCCGTACGCCTTCATGCAGAAGCTGCTGCTCCTGGCGCCGGGCATCGCCGCCGCCGGGGTGGTGCACGGCGCGATGGGGCAGGCGCGGTGCAACTACGTGGACGTCCGGGACATCGGGGACGCCGCGGTCGAGGTCCTCACCCGGCCGGGGTCGGCCGGCGGCACCTACCCGCTCACCGGCGGCCGGGCGTACAGCTACCCGGAGCTCACCGCCCTGCTGGGCGAGCTGCTCGGCCGACCGGTCCGCTACCTCGACCTGAGCCCGTCCGAACTGCACGCCCACCTGGTCGACCGGGCCGGGATGCCGGACTGGCTGGCCACCCACGTGGTGGAGATCCAGCAGCTCGCGGTGGTTCGCGAGGAGACCCCCGACGACGCCTTCCAGCGTCTCACCGGACGCGCCCCGCGCACCCTGGAGGCCTTCCTCGGCGAGAACCTGCACCTCTTCCGCTGAGCACCCACGGGCCGGGCGCGGCGCCGCCGCGCCCGGCCCGCCACCCGAAGGGAGCAGCAATCCCTGTGGCGTGGATCACGATCGAAAACCCCACCTGACGATCCGTCAATTCGAATGACAGCACGTCACATCGCGGTACTGAAGCCCCAGTTGTTGACTGATGTTGCGTCAGATTCGGCCATTCCGGGCCCAGTTGGGCCGAGCGCCCGCTCCTGCCCCGCCGGGAATCCGGGGCTAGCATCGGTCAGGTTGTCCGCTCCGGCCCCGGAGTGGGGTCACCCGATCAGGAGAGTGCTCCCACCGCCCCCAAGGGCCGGACATCGGTCGGAACGGGGCGAGGACGAGGAGCGCACGGCTGCCATGACAGCTGAACCGAGCCAGCCGAACCAGGGCACCGCGCCGCCGCAGGCCGTCTTCCCGGGCCGCCCCGCCGCCGCCCCGCGCACCCTGGTCGACGTCCTGGACGCCACCGTGCGCGCCCACCCCGACGAGCCGGCCCTGGACGACGGCCGCACCGTGCTCAGCTACCGCGCCCTCGCCACCGAGGTCGAGCGGCTGCGCCGCCGGCTGGCCGCCGCCGGCATCGGCCCGGGCGACCGGGTCGGCGTGCGGGTGCCCTCCGGCACCAACGACCTGTACGTGTCGATCCTGGCCGTGCTCACCGCTGGCGCCGCCTACGTCCCGGTGGACGCCGAGGACCCGGACGAGCGCGCCCAGCTGGTCTTCGGCGAGGCCGCCGTCGCCGCCGTGCTCGGCGCCGGGCTCAGCCTGGCCACCACCACGGAGCGCGCACCCGCCCTGGAACGCCGTCCCACCCCGGCCGACGACGCCTGGATCATCTTCACCTCCGGGTCGACCGGCAAGCCCAAGGGCGTGGCCGTCACCCACCACAACGCGGCCGCCTTCGTCGACGCCGAGGCCGCGCTCTTCCTCCGGGAGGAGCCGATCGGCCCCGGCGACCGGGTGATGGCCGGCCTCTCCGTCGCCTTCGACGCCTCCTGCGAGGAGATGTGGCTGGCCTGGCGGCACGGCGCCTGCCTGGTGCCCGTCCCCCGCTCCCAGGTGCGCAGCGGCGCCGACCTGGGCCCGTGGCTGGCCGAGCAGGAGATCACCGTGGTCTCCACCGTCCCCACCCTGGCCGCGCTGTGGCCGGCCGAGGCACTCAACGAGGTGCGGCTGCTGATCTTCGGCGGCGAGGCCTGCCCGCCCGAGCTCGTGCAGCGGCTGGTCACCGAGGGCCGCGAGGTGTGGAACACCTACGGCCCGACCGAGGCCACCGTGGTCGCCTGCGCGGCGCTGCTGACCGGCGAGGGCCCGGTGCGGATCGGCCTGCCGCTGGACGGCTGGGACCTCGCCGTGGTGGACGAGGCCGGCCTGCCGGTCGCCCCCGGCGGCACCGGCCAGCTGGTGATCGGCGGGGTCGGCCTGGCCCGCTACCTCGACCCGGAGAAGGACGCCGAGAAGTACGCGCCGCTGCCCTCGCTGGGCTGGGAACGCGCCTACCGCAGCGGCGACCTCGTCCAGGCCGACCCGGCCGGCCTGCTGTTCCTGGGCCGTACCGACGAGCAGATCAAGCTGGGCGGCCGCCGGATCGAGCTCGGCGAGGTCGACGCGGCCCTCCAGGCCCTGCCCGGGGTGGCGGGCGCGGCCGCCGCCGTCCGCACCGCGCGCGGCGGCAACCAGCTGCTGGTCGGCTACCTGGTGGTCCAGGACGGCTTCGACCGCGAGCAGGCCGTCGAGCGGCTGCGCGCCGAGCTGCCCGCCGCCCTGGTGCCGCTGCTCGCCCCGGTCGACACCCTGCCCACCCGCACGTCCGGCAAGGTCGACCGGGCCGCCCTGCCCTGGCCGCTGCCCGAGCTGGAGGCCGCCGGGCCGAGCGAGCGGCTGTACGGCACCGAGGCCTGGCTGGCCGAGCAGTGGGCCGAGATCCTCGGCGTGCAGGTGAGCGGCGCGCGCGACGACTTCTTCGCGATCGGCGGCGGCAGCCTGGCCGCCGCCCGGCTGACCACCCTGCTGCGCACCCGCTACCCGAGCGCCGCCGTGCTGGACGTCTACCAGCACCCGACGCTGCGCAAGCTCGCCCGGCACCTGGAGCGCACCGCCGCCGAGGGCGGCGAGGCCCGCACCATCGCCCTGGTGCCGACCCGGGCCAAACTGCTGCAGCTGCTCCTGCTGATCCCGCTGTTCGCCGTGGTCGGCCTGCGCTGGACGGTCGCCCTGCTGGCCGCCGGGAACCTGCTGACCCACCTCGGCGACTTCCCGTGGGCGCCCACCGCCTCCTGGTGGGCCGTCGGCGCGGGCGCGCTGGCGCTGTACTCCCCGGCGGGCCGGCTGGCGATCGCGGCCGGCGGCGCCCGGCTGCTGCTGCGCGGCCTGCGCCCCGGCAGCCACCCGCGCGGCGGCTCGGTGCACCTGCGGCTGTGGGCCGCCGAACGGCTGGCCGAGCTGAGCGGCGCGACCGCGCTGTCCGGCGCCTGGCTGGTCCGCTACGCCCGCGCGCTGGGCGCCAAGGTCTCCCCCGACGTGGACCTGCACTCGCTGCCGCCGGTCACCGGGATGCTCAAGCTGGGCCGGGGCTGCGCGGTCGAGGCCGAGGTCGACCTGTGCGGCTACTGGCTGGACGGCGACCGGCTGGAGGTCGGCCAGATCAAGGTCGGCTCCGGCGCCGTCGTCGGCACCCGCTCGACACTGCTGCCCGGCGCCAGGATCGGCAAACGGGCCCAGGTGGTGGCCGGCTCCAGCGTCACCGGCCAGGTGCCGACCGGCCAGCGCTGGGGCGGCGCACCCGCCGTCAAGCTGGGCCGGACGGAGCGCCTCTGGCCCAAGGAGCGCCCGCCGCGCCGGGCCGGCTGGGCCGCGCTGTACGGCGCGAGCGGCGCCCTGCTCGGCCTGCTCCCGGTGCTGCCCGCCGTGGCCGCGCTCGCCGTGCTCTCCCGCTTCGTCGACCAGGGCGCGGACCTCGGCGGGGCGCTCGGCGGCGCGCTGCTCGGCCTGCTGCCCGCCACCCTGGCGTACGGCGCGATGTACGCGGCGCAGCTGGTGGCGCTGGTGCGGCTGCTGAGCGTCGGCCTGACGCCCGGGGTGCACCCGCTGCACGGCCGGGTCGGCTGGCAGGCGTGGACGGTCACCCAGCTGATGGACCGGGCCCGGGAGGTGCTGTTCCCGCTGTACGCCGGGCTGGTCACGCCGCTGTGGCTGCGGGCGCTGGGGATGCGGGTCGGGCGGCACGCCGAGGTGTCCACGGTGCTCGCGCTGCCCAGCCTGACCACGGTCGGCGACGGCGCTTTCCTGGCCGACGACACCCTGATGGCGCCGTACGAGCTGGGCGGCGGCTGGGTGCGGCTCGGTGAGGCGAAGGTCGGCGAGCGGGCCTTCCTCGGCAACTCGGGGATGACCGCGCCGGGCCGGTCGGTGCCCAAGCGCGGCCTGGTGGGCGTGCTGTCGGCGACGCCGGAGAAGGCGAAGAAGGGCGGGTCGTACCTGGGCATGCCGCCGATGCGGCTGCCCCGGGCGGCGGACGAGGCGGACCAGAGCCTGACCTACGAGCCGCCGACCCGGCTGCTGTGGGCGCGCGGGCTGGTCGAGCTGGCCCGGCTGCTGCCGGTGCTGGCCTCCGGGGCGCTGGGTCTGCTGACGGTGGCGTCGCTGTCCTGGCTGGCGGCCGCGTCGCCCCTGCTCGCGGCGGTGCTGTCCGGCCCGGTGCTGCTGGCGGCGGGCGGTGTGGCCTGCCTGGTCGCGGTGGCGGCGAAGTGGCTGCTGGTCGGGCGGTTCCGGGCGGTGGAGCACCCGCTGTGGAGCGGTTTCGTGTGGCGCAACGAGCTGGCGGACACCTTCGTCGAGGTGCTGGCGGTGCCGTGGCTGATCGGGGCGGTGCCGGGCACCCCGGTGCTGAACCTGTGGCTGCGGGCGCTCGGCGCGAAGGTCGGGCACGGCGTCTGGTGCGAGAGCTACTGGCTGCCGGAGGCGGACCTGGTCACCCTCGGGGACGGGGTCAGCGTGAACCGGGGCTGCGTGGTGCAGACGCACCTCTTCCACGACCGGATCATGCGGATGGATACTGTGGTCCTCCGCGAGGGCGCCACCCTGGGCCCGGGCGGGATCGTGCTGCCCGGCAGCACGGTGGGCGCGCGCAGCACGCTGGGCCCGGCCTCGCTGGTGATGCGGGCCGAGTCCGTCCCCGCGGACACGCGGTGGCTGGGCAACCCCATCGAGGCGTGGCAGACCACGCCGTGACCGCCCCCGAGACCCCTCTCCCGACCACCCGTCCCGGCCCGCAGGAAGCGCCCCTCCCCGTGAAGTCCAAGCCCGTCCCGCCGGCCGCCAGCGGCCCGGACCCGTACTTCCCGAACAGCGGCGACCACCGCTTCCGGGTGCACCGCTACGAGCTCGCGCTGGACTACCGGCCCGGGCCCAACCGGCTGGCCGCCTCCGCCCGGATCAGCGCGGTGGCCGACGTGGCGCTCGCGGAGTTCGTGCTCGACCTGGCCGAGTTCCGGATCGGCCGGGTGCTGGTCGACGGCAAGGCGGCCCGCTACACCCACCGCGGCGGCAGGCTGCGGATCCGCCCGGCCCGGCCGCTCGCGGCGGGCGCCGCCTTCACCGCCGAGGTGCACTACACCGGCAACCCGCGCCCGGTGCGCAGCCCGTGGGGCGGCCTGGGCTGGGAGGAGCTGACCGAGGGCGCGCTGGTGGCCAGTCAGCCGGTCGGCGCGCCGTCCTGGTACCCGTGCAACGACCGGCCCGCGGACAAGGCCACGTACCAGATCGCCGTCACCACACCGTCCCCGTTCACCGTGCTGGCGAGCGGGCGGCTGCTGGCCCGGACCACCCGGGCGTCCAGCACCACCTGGGTGTACGAGCAGAGCGCGCCGACCTCGCCGTACCTGGTGACGGTGTCCATCGGGCACTACCTGCCGGTGCCGCTGGCCGCGCGCCCGGCCACTCCGCAGGCCGGTCACGTGCCGCAGACCGGGTACGTACCGCAGACCGGATACGTACCGCAGCGGCTGGCCGAGTCCTTCGGCCGGGACTTCGCCCGGCAGCCGGAGATGATGGCGTACTTCACCGAGGTCTTCGGGCCGTACCCGTTCGGCGAGTACGCGGTGGTGGTCGCGGACGAGGAGTTGGACGTCCCGGTGGAGGCGCAGGGCGTGGCCACCTTCGGGACCAATCACCTCGGCGGCGGGTGGGAGCGCGAGCGGCTGATCGCGCACGAGCTGGCCCACCAGTGGTTCGGCAACAGCGTCTCGATCGCCGACTGGCGGCACATCTGGCTGAACGAGGGCTTCGCCAAGTACGCGGAGTGGCTGTGGTCCGAGCGCTCCGGCGGCCCCGGCGCGGCCGTGCACGCCGCCGCCGCGCACCGGCTGCTCGCCGGGCTGCCGCAGGACCTGCGGCTCGGCGACCCGGGCCGCAAGCTGATGTTCGACGACCGGCTCTACCAGCGCGGCGGGCTGGTGGTGCACGCGCTGCGGCGGGCGCTCGGAGAGGACGCGTTCTTCGCCATGCTGCGGGACTGGGCGAGCATCCACCGGCACGGCGTGGTCGCCACCGTCGACCTGCTCGCGCACGCCTCCCGGTACACCTCCGCTCCGCTCGGCCCGCTGTTCGAGGCCTGGCTGGAGCGGCCCGAACTGCCGCCGCTGCCGGGCTGAGCGGACGTACGCGCAGGATATTCGCTCAGGTCGGCGGTCCTGCTGGGCTACTGTCCGTCCATGTCGATGAGCTCAAATGATCAGATGATGGACGAACTGCTGCCCACCACCGGCCGCGCCCTGCTGCACCGGATCGCCGTCGCCCAGACCGAGGGCCGCACGCCCTCGCTGGTCGCCGGGGTGGTGCGGGACGGCCGGCCGGTGTGGGGCGGCGCCCGCAGCATGATCGACGGGCACGCGCCGGACCAGGACGTCCAGTACCGGATCGGCTCGCTCACCAAGACCTTCGTCGCCGTCCTGGTGCTGCGGCTGCGCGACGAGGGCCTGCTCGACCTGAACGACCCGCTCGCCCGCCACCTGCCCGGCACCCCGGCCGACGGCGCCACCGTCGCCCAGCTGCTCGCGCACTCCGCCGGGCTCGCCTCCGAGACGCCCGGCCCCTGGTGGGAGCGGACCGAGGGCTCGCTGCGGCCCGAACTCGACGACCTGCTGGAGGCGGAGAACCCGCTCAAGCACCCGGCCGGGCGCCTCCACCACTACTCCAACCCCGGCTACGCGCTGCTCGGCGCGTTGGTCGAGCGGCTGCGCGGAGAGCCCTGGGGCGAGGTGCTGCGCCGCGAGGTGCTGGCGCCGCTCGACATGGACCGCACCACGCTGCTGCCCGAGCACCCGCACGCCGGGGGCTTCGCCGTCCACCCGTGGGCCGACGTCCTGCTGCCCGAGCCGCTCACCGACACCGGCCGGATGGGCCCGGCCGGCCAACTCTGGTCCACCGGAGCCGACCTGGCCCGCTGGGCGGCCTTCCTCTCGGCCGGCCACGACCGGGTGCTGAGCGCCGACACCCTCGCCGAGATGCGCCGCCCCGCCGTCGGGCCGGACGACGCCGGGTGGACCTCCGGGTACGGCCTCGGCCTGCAACTGCGCCGCCACGAGGGCCGGTTGCTGTACGGTCACTCCGGCTCGATGCCCGGCTTCACGGCCGGCCTGTGGGTCAGCGAGGAGGACGGCCTGGCCGCCTTCGCCCTGTCCAACGCCACCAGCGGCGCCAACACCTCGCTGCTGGCCGCCGAGTTGATCGCCATCACCGCCGCGCACGAGCCCCGGCTGCCGGAACCCTGGCGCCCGTTGCCCGAGGTGGACGAGGACCTGCTGGCCGTCACCGGCCCCTGGTACTGGGGCGCCGCGCCCAGCGTCGTGCGGCTGCGGGCCGACCGCGTGCTGGAGCTGACCCAGCTCGCGGGCGGCAGCCGGGCCTCGCGCTTCCGTCCCCGGCCGGACGGCACCTGGATCGGCCTCGACAACTACTACGCGGGCGAGACGCTGCGCGTGGTCCGGGCCGCCGACGGCTCGGTCAGCCACCTGGACATCGGCTCCTTCGTCTACACCCGCGAGCCGTACGGCCCGGCCGGGACCGTCCCCGGCGGCGTCGACCCGCAGGGCTGGCGGGCGATCTGACGGCGGGCGGTCTGGCAACGGGGGTCTGGCGACAGGGGGTCTGACGGCGGGGGCGCCCGGAAAAAGCGGGGTTCGGGCGGTGACGGCGGGGGCGCGCGAGGCAGGTGCGCGCCCCCGCTGTCCACCCACGGCGAACGACCGCCCGGTGCCCGGCAGATGACCGGGAGCCCACGGGAGCCCACGGGTGGCCCCATTCAACAGGTGCACATCTCCGCTCCCCCGGGCCGCAACATAAATGCCAACCGACTCGGAGAGACATACGGGGACCGGTTCGCGTCCATGCCCAACGCCTGCGGGCCGGGACGGTGCCCTGGCGATCCACGGCACCGCCGATCGTGCTGCCCTGGAGGGTCCGCC
>NZ_JAFLNG010000230.1 GCF_017427025.1 Streptomyces sp. FH025 | reverse complement strand
CGGGAAGGGGAACCGGAGATGCTCCCGGACGAGTCGCGGTCGGCGGCGGGACGGTCCCCGGAGGGTGGGCTGCCCGGGTGCTACCGGCACCCGCAGACGGCCACCGGGGTGTCCTGCACCCGCTGTGAGCGGCCGATCTGCCCACAGTGCATGGTGACCGCCTCGGTGGGCTTCCAGTGTCCGGAGTGCGTCGGTGACGGGCACGCCGGGACGCGGCGGGCGACCACCCGGTTCGGCGGCGCGCTGACCGTGGACGGCGGGTTGGTGACCCGGGCGCTGATCGGCGTCAACCTGGTGGTCTGGCTGCTGGCGGCCTACGTGCTCACCCCGAGGCTTGGCCAGGTCTGGTCGCTGTTCAGCGCCGGGCGGGACATCCTCGGCGGCCCGGCCGGCGTCGCCGACGGTCCGCACGAGTGGTACCGGCTGTTGACCGCCGTCTTCCTGCACCTCGAGTGGTGGCACGTCGGGATGAACATGCTGGTGCTGTTCTGGCTCGGCCCGCCGCTGGAGGAGGCGCTCGGCCGGCTGCGCTTCCTGGCCCTCTACCTGCTCTCCGGCCTCGGCGGCAGCACCTTCGCCTTCCTGGTGGCCGGGCACCGGATGGAGTCGGTCGGGGCCTCCGGGGCGATCTTCGGCCTGATCGGCGCCACGATCGTGATGCAGCTGCGGAGCCGGGGCCCGCTCGCCCCGGCGATGGCCTTCCTGGTCTTCAACCTGGTGATGACCTTCTCCCGCCCGAACATCGACTGGCGCGCGCACCTCGGCGGCCTGGCGCTGGGCGCGCTGACCGCCTTCGGCCTGATGTACGCCCCGCGCGAGCGCCGCGGGCTGGTGCAGGGGCTGACGGTGGTCGGGGCGGTGGCCGTGGAGGCGGCGATGCTGTTGACCGGGATGGCCCTGTACGGCGCGTGACGCCCCGGGCGTTTGTCCACAGCGGGTGCGGGGTTGTGCACAGGCTGTGTGCCGGTCCTCCTGTGGACTGCTGTTCTACGCGTGTCCTCCTGTGCGGTTTCCCCGTTTCCAGGGAGTTGTGCACAGCTGTGGACGGCCGGAGTCGGAAAAGTTATCCACAGGCTGTGGGGAGTTTTCCCCAGTGTGGATAACCATGTGGATAAGCGCGACAGTCTGATGGTGTGGATAACCGGCTGGGCAGCTGGGCCGTCGGGCCGGGCCGTCAGCCGCGTCGGGGCATGCCTGACCGCCGCCCCGGGACCCGCGATCCGAAGCGGCGGAAGGAGCCCGGTACCGGGCCCTCAGGACGCGCGGAGCGTCACTTCCACTGGGTGGAGACGCCGAAGCCCGCGGCGATGAAGCCAAAGCCGACCAGGATGTTCCAGTTCCGCCAGCTCTCGACCGGGTAGTTCCCGCTGGTCACGTAGTACGTGACGATCCACACCAGGCCGATCAGGAACAGTGCCAGCATCAGCGGTGCGACCCACCCGCGGCCCGAACTGATCTTCACCGCGGCCGTGGTCGGCGGGGTGTAGTCGGACTTCTTGCGGAGTCGAGACTTCGGCACGAGGTGCTCTCCTGTCGATGCGCTGTGAGACCGCGCGGACGTGCAGCGGGTGAGACGCCGACGGTCGGTTGTGGAGAACGCTCAGGGACCGTTCCCGCACCCGCCACCGGCGTCCGTTAGCGTAGTGGCTCGGTGGGTCTTGAGGAGATAAGGGTACGGTGACTAATTTGTCGATTCCCCCCGGGAAGGCCGCTACCCGCCCCTCCGGCACCCGAATTGTCGGACGTGCCCTGACCTGCGCCGTCTTCGCGCTCGCCGGTCTGCTCTTCTACATCAGCGCGCAGACCGCCCGCGGCACCGACCTGCGGACCGACAACTCGCTGCTGAGCCTCGGCGACGTGGTCCGCCAGCGCAGCTCGCAGAACCAGCAGGCGCAGGCCCAGCTGGCCGACCTCCAGGCCCGGGCGCAGCAGCTCACCGAGAGCCAGGGCAACGACCCCGCCGACACGGCGCGGCTGGACGGCCTGCGGCTCGGCGCGGCCCTGGAGCCGCTCCAGGGCGGCGGTCTGACCGTCACCCTCAACGACGCCCCGCCGAACGCCACCGCCCGCATCCCCGGCGTCCCCGAGCCCGGCGTCAACGACCTGGTCATCCATCAGCAGGACATCCAGGCGGTCGTCAACGCGCTGTGGCGGGGCGGCGCCGAGGGAGTACAGGTGATGGACCAGCGGCTGATTTCCACCAGCGCCGTCCGCTGCGTCGGCAACACGCTGCTGCTCCAGGGCCGGGTCTACTCCCCGCCGTACGTGGTCAAGGCGGTGGGCCGGACGGACGGGCTGCGGGCGGCCGTCGAGGCGGACCCGACGATCCGCAACTACCTGCAGTACGTCCAGGCGTACGGCCTGGGCTGGAAGGTCCAGGAGAGCGGCGATCTGACCCTCCCCGGTTACTCCGGCACCACCGAACTCCGGTCGGCGGGCGGCCAGCCGTAGCGGACCGTCCTCGCGGGCGGGGATCCCGGGTCTACTCTTGACCCCAGTCCGTTACGTCGAGGGAGCACCATGTACGGCTGGATCTGGCGTCACCTCCCGGGGAACACCCTGGTCCGGGCCATCATCTCGCTGCTCCTGATCCTGGGGATCGTCTACCTCCTCTTCACCTACGTCTTCCCGTGGGCGGAACCGCTGCTCCCCTTCGGCGACGTCACGGTGGACGGCGGCGACGGAGCCTCGACCGGCTGACCCGGTGGCCCCGGTACTTCCACCCAGCACCGCATCCCACGGAGACCACGCGAGCATGACCACCCAGTCGACCCCGCCCCGCATCCTGGTGGTGGACAACTACGACAGCTTCGTCTTCAACCTGGTCCAGTACCTGTACCAGCTCGGCGCGACCTGCGAGGTGGTGCGCAACGACGAGGTGACCGTCGAGCACGCCGTCCGCCGGGCGGGGGACGAGGGCTTCGACGGAGTGCTGCTCTCCCCCGGCCCCGGCGCGCCGGAGGAGGCCGGGGTCTGCATCGAGATGGTGCACCACTGCGCGGGGATCGGGCTGCCGGTGTTCGGCGTCTGCCTGGGCCTCCAGTCGATCGCGGTCGCGTACGGCGCGGTGGTCGGCCGGGCGCCGGAGCTGCTGCACGGCAAGACCTCGCCGGTCGAGCACGAGGACGGCGGGGTGTTCGCCGGCCTGCCCTCGCCGCTGACCGCGACCCGCTACCACTCGCTGGCCGTCGACCCGGCCACCGTGCCGGACGAGCTGGTGGTCACCGCGCGCACCGGCAGCGGAGTGATCATGGGCCTGCGCCACCGTGAGCTGCCGGTCGAGGGCGTGCAGTTCCACCCCGAGTCGGTGCTCACCGAGGGAGGGCACCGGATGCTCGCCAACTGGCTGGCGGAGTGCGGCGATCCGCGCGCCGTCGAGCGGTCGGCCGGGCTCGCCCCGGTGATCGGCCGGGGCTGAGCGGCGTGACCGCGGTGCGCCCGGAGGGGCGTTACCAATCGGAGGCGGGCCCGTACGGCGGCGGCGAGTACGGAGCCCAGGGGTACGGCACCTACGGGTACGGCGAGCCGTACCCGCCGGAGCACCCGGTCCAGGCCGCGCCCGAGGACGCCTGGGGCGTGTACGAGCAGGCCGAGCGGCCCGTCGCGGGCGGGCCAGAGTACCCGTGGCTGCCCGACCAGACCCTCCAGCTGCGCCTGCCCGCCTTCGACGGGGCCGAGGCCGAGCCCGCCCCGCCCACCGGCGGCCGGGCCGAGCGCCGACGCGCCGCCCAGGGCCGGACGTCCGTCCGTTCGGGTGGTGGGCGGCGCCGGGCGAAGAGCCGGGCTGCCGGGCGGACGCGCCCCAAGGAGTCCCCGGTCGTGGTGGCCGCGCGCTTCGTCGGCGAGCTGTGCATAACGCTCGGCCTGGTGATGCTGTTGTTCGTCGCGTACCAGCTCTGGTGGACCAACGTGCAGGCCGACGCGGCCGCCGACGGCGCCCGCAGCACGCTGGAGCAGCAGTTCGACGCCCAGCCGCCGGCCCAGCCGGGGCAGCCGGCCCCGGACCCGAACAAGCCCGAGGTGTTCGAGCCGGGCAAGGGCTTCGCCATCATCTACCTGCCCAAGCTGGGGCTGAAGTTCCCGATCGCCGAGGGCACCTCCAAGTCGGCGGTGCTCGACAAGGGCCTGGTCGGCCACTACGCCGGCACCGGGATGCCGGGCGACAAGTCCGGCAACTTCGCGCTGGCCGCGCACCGCAACACCCACGGCGAGCCGTTCCGGTACATCAACGAGCTCGGCAAGGGCGACAAGATCGTGGTGGAGACCGCCGCCGGGTACTACACCTACGAGATCACCGGCGGCATCCCGGAGACCTCCCCCAACAACGTGAGCGTGATCAAGCCGGTGCCGAACGGCGCCGGGTACGCCGGTCCCGGCCGCTACATCACGTTGACCACCTGTACGCCGGAGTTCACCTCCAAGTTCCGACTCATCGTCTTTGGCAAGATGATCGAGGAACGGCCGCGCAGCCAAGGCAAGCCGGCCGCGATCACGGGCGGATAGCCGCCCGCAGGCCCGTTCGAGGGGGAGCACCGCAGATGCAGCACGACGGGACCGAGCAGTGGATCGAGCCGGCCGAGGAGGCCTTCCCCCCGCCCCGTGACGGGGCGGGGGGGAAGCCGCAGCGGCGCGGGCGGAGCCGGGCGCTGGTCGCGCTCGGTGTCTTCGGCGAGCTGCTGATCACCGTGGGCCTGGTGCTCGGCCTGTTCGTGGCCTACTCGCTGTGGTGGACCAACGTGCAGGCGGACCGCTCCGCCTCGGCCGCCTCCGACAAGCTGCGCAACTCCTGGGCCGCGGGCCCGGCCGCTACATCACCCTGACCACCTGCACGCCGGTGTACACCTCGCGCTACCGGATGGCGGTCTGGGGGAGCCTGGTGCGGGTCGACGACATGGACGCCAAGCGCACCCCGCCGCCGGAGCTGCGGCACTCCTGAGCCCCTTCCCGGCCCTTCGCGGCCGTTCCCGGGGGAAGCCGGGAGACGCCCGAGGGCCCGTCGCAGCCGCTGCGACGGGCCCTCGGGCGTTGGTCACCGGGTCATCCCCAGGGGAACCAGGGAGGCCTAGGGGTGGTCTCCTTTGGGTGGCGTGGAGGAGGTGTCGCCTCCTTTGGGCGGATCGGCCGCCTTGGTGAACAGCTGGACCTGGGTGTTCGGGTCCAGCTGGGTGCCGGCCGGCGGGTTGGTCATCTGGACCACCGCGTTCGGGTCCGACGGGCCGACGAAGGTGTAGCCCAGGCCGGCCTTCCCCAGCTGGGCGATGGCGTCCGAGACCTTGACGTTCTGCAGCGGCGGGACGGTGGCCTTCTCCGGCGCCTTGTAGATGGTCAGCGAGATCTTCGTGTTGGCCGGCGCCTTGGTGTTGGGCGCGACCGACTGCGAGGCCACGGTGTTGACCTTGGTCGGGTCGTTGGTCTGCGTGGACTTCGAGGTGTCGACCTGGAAGCCGAGGCCCTGCAACTGGGCCTGCGCGTCGTCCTTCTGGGCGCCCACCACGTTCGGGACGGTCTGCTTGGCCTTGCCCTGCGAGATCGTCAGCTTGACCGGGGCGCTCGGGTCGGCGGGCGTGCCGGCCGCCGGGTCCTGGGCGATGACGGTGTCCTGCGGGGCGGTGTCGTCGTCCTTGTAGTCGGGGGGCCCGACGTTGGTGAAGCCGGCCGCGGCCAGGGCCTGCAGCGCCTGGTCCTTCGGCTTGCCGGTCACGGTCGGGACCTGCGTCTTGGCCGGGCCGGAGGAGAGCTGCACCGTGATGGTGGCGTTCTCGGCGATCTGGCCGCCCGCCACCGGGTTCTGGGTGCAGACCTGGTCCTTCTTGATGTTGGCGTCCGGGCAGGCGACCTTGTCGCCCTCGGCCACCACCAGCTTGGGGCCGGCCGCGGCGGCGGCCGTCTTGGCGTCGGCCAGGCTCTTGCCGACCAGGTTCGGCACGGCGACCTTCGGGGTCTCCTTGCTGCCCTTGTCGCTGAACATCGCCTGGGCCACGAAGAAGGTGCCGACCAGGACCAGCACGGCGGCCACCGCCAGCACGATCCAGGAGGTGTTGCTCTTCTTCGGCCGGTCCTCGCCGCGCCGGCCGCCGCCCTGGCCGTAGCCGTCGTCGTAGCCGTCGTGGCCGCCGCCCGCGGCGCCGGCGTAGGTCTGGCCGTAGCCGTCGTCCTGGTAGCCGCCCTGCTGCCCGTAGCCCGGCTGCCCGGGGGCCTGCGGCAGCACGGTGGTCGGGCCGCCGCCGGGCTGCTGGGGCAGCACGTTGGTCTGGCCGTACGGGTCGTGCTGCTGCGGGTAGCCGTTCTGGTCGTAGCCGTACCCGGGCGCGCCCATGCCGTAAGCGGCGGCCTGCTGGGCGGCGGCGACCGGGAGGCCGTCGAGGAAGCGCTCGATGTCGTCGCGCATCTCGTCGGCGGACTGGTAGCGGTAGTCGCGGTCCTTGGCGAGCGCCTTCAGCACGATCGCGTCGACCTCGGGGCGCACCTCGGGGTCGAAGACGGACGGCGGCTGCGGCTCCTCCCGGACGTGCTGGTAGGCCACCGCGACCGGCGAGTCCCCGACGAACGGCGGGCGGACGGTCAGCAGCTCGTAGAGCAGGCAGCCGGTGGAGTAGAGGTCGGATCGGGCGTCGACCTGCTCGCCCTTGGCCTGCTCGGGCGAGAGGTACTGGGCGGTGCCGATGACGGCCGAGGTCTGGGTCATGGTCATCCCGGCGTCGCCCATCGCGCGGGCGATGCCGAAGTCCATGACCTTGACGTTGCCCTGCCGGGTCAGCATCACGTTGGCCGGCTTGATGTCGCGGTGCACGATGCCGGCCCGGTGCGAGTACTCCAGGGCCTGGAGGATGCCGATGGTCATCTCCAGCGCGCGCTCCGGCAGCAGCCGGCGGCCGGAGTGCAGCAGCTCGCGCAGCGTCGAACCCTCGACGTACTCCATCACGATGTACGGGATGGAGATGCCGTCGATGTAGTCCTCGCCGGTGTCGTACACGGCGACGATCGCGGGGTGGTTCAGGGACGCCGCGGACTGCGCCTCGCGGCGGAAGCGGGCCTGGAACGACGGATCCCGGGCCATGTCGGCCCGGAGCGTCTTCACTGCGACGGAACGGCCGAGCCGGGTGTCATGGGCGAGGTACACCTCGGCCATGCCGCCGCGTCCGAGGACGCCGCCGAGCTCGTACCTGCCGCCGAGGCGACGAGGCTCTTCCATAGTTCCGACCCTCTCCCTCACCTGCCGGTGAGGTTGTGACGTAGGTGTCCCCGCACGCTCTGGATGACGCCGCCCGCGCCTCGACCGGTTTCTCCGGCCGGGCCGTGCGCCGCCTCGCGGGCGGCAACGGGCACACCCGCTGCTGGCGGATACGCTACCGGTCGCACCGCACCGGACCGGAGTCAGCCGTCGGCCGATATCAGACCGGTATCCGGACGGGGCCGCCGGATCGTGACATTCGCCTCACCCCCTCCCGGCGGCTACTTGCCGAGGGCGGCCTGCATCACCGCCTTGGCGATCGGGGCCGCGAGCCGGCCGCCGCTGATGCCGTCGCGGTTGTTGGAACCGTCCTCGACCACGACCGCGACCGCCACCGACTGGCCGTCCGAGGTCTTGGCCCAGGAGGTGAACCAGGCGAACGGCAGCCCGGCGTTGTCCTCGCCGTGCTGGGCGGTGCCGGTCTTGCCGCCGACCTGGAGGCCGGGGATCTTGGCGTTGGTGCCGGTGCCGTTCTCGACCACCGAGACCATCAGGTCCTGCATCTTCTGCGCGGTGGCCGGGCTCATCGCCTGGGAGAACTGCTTCTCGGTGTGCTTGGAGATGGTGGTCAGCGAGGCCGAGCGCTCCTGGTCGACCAGGTACGGCTGCATCAGGCTGCCGTTGTTGGCGATCGCGGCGGAGACCATGGCCATCTGCAGCGGGGTGGCGCGGGTGTCGTGCTGGCCGATCGAGTCCTGGGCGGTGCCGTCCAGGCTGGCGCTGTCCGGGAAGATGCTCTTCTCGGAGCGGCTCGGGGTGTCGATCGTGCTGTTGAAGCCGAACTTCTCGGCCTGCGCCCGCATCTTCTCCTTGCCGAGGTCGGCGCCCATCTTGGCGAAGACCGTGTTGCAGGACTGGTCCATGCCGGACTTGATGGTGGCGTTCCCGCACTTCTCGAACGGGCTCTCGTTCTTGAGCACCGTCTGGGTGTTGGGCAGGGTGTACGGGTCCGGGGTGTCCGTCGCGTCGTTGATGTTCTGGTACAGGCCGTTCTCGAACGCGGCGGTCGCGGTGACCAGCTTGAACGTCGAGCCGGGCGGGTAGGTCTCGCGCAGCGCCCGGTTGAGCATCGGCTTGTTCGGGTCGGCGTTGAGGTCCGTCCAGGCCTTGCTGTCGGCGGCGTCGCCGCCGGCGAAGCTGCCCGGGTCGTAGGACGGGGTGGAGACCATGCCCAGGATCGCGCCGGTCTTCGGGTCGAGCGCGACCACCGCGCCCTTCTTGTCGCCGAGGCCGTCGAAGGCGGCCTTCTGGACCTTGGGGTTGATGGTCGTGATGACGTCGCCGCCGCGCTTCTGCTCGCCGGTCAGCATGTCCAGGGTGTTGCGGAAGAACAGCCGGTCGTCCGTCCCCGAGAGGATGCCGTCCTCCAGGTTCTCCAGCTGGGTGGAACCGTACGCCTGGGAGGAGTAGCCCGTCACCGGGGCGTACATCGGGCCGTCGTTCCAGGCGCGCTTGTACTTGTAGCGCAGGCCGTTCACGTAGTCGGACCTCGTCACCGGCTGGCCGCCGACGATGATGTTGCCGCGCGGGTGGGCGTAGCGGTCGTACAGCTGGCGCTTGTTGTTCTTGTTCGAGGCCCAGGCGTCGGCCTGGACGCCCTGCACCCAGTTGGTGCGCACCATCAGGGCCAGGATCAGCACGAGGCAGAAGATCGAGACCCGGCGGATCGGCTTGTTCATCGGGCGGGTCCTCCCTGGCCCTCGGTGGCCGGGGCCGGTTCGGCCCCGGGTCGGCGGGCGCTGTCGCTGATCTTCAGCAGGATCGCGACCAGCGCCCAGTTGGCGACCACGGACGAACCGCCCTGGGCGAGGAACGGCATGGTCATACCGGTCAGCGGGATCAGTCCGGTGACCCCGCCGGCCACGACGAAGACCTGCAGCGCCATCGCCGAGGAGAGGCCGACGGCGAACAGCTTGCCGAACGGGTCCCGGGCGGCGAGGGCGGTGCGCAGGCCGCGCTGCACCAGCAGGGCGTAGAGCAGGAAGATCGCCATCAGGCCGGTCAGACCGAGCTCCTCGCCGAAGGAGCCCAGGATGAAGTCGCTCTTGGCGGCGAAGTTGATCAGCCAGGAGCGGCCCTGGCCGAGCCCCGAGCCGGTCACCCCGCCGGAGCCGAGCGCCATCAGCGACTGGCCGATCTGCTCGGTGGAGCCCTTCGGCGGGTTGGGGCCGAAGGCGGCCATCGGGTCCAGCCAGGCGTCGATGCGGACCTTGACGTGGCTGGTGGTCATGGCGACCGCGACCGCGCCGCCGACCGACATCAGCAGGCCGAACAGGATCCAGCTGGTCCGCTCGGTGGCGACGTAGAGCATCACCACGAACAGGCCGAAGAACAGGAAGGACGTGCCCAGGTCGTTCTCGAAGATCAGGATCAGCAGGCTGAGCAGCCAGATCACGACGATCGGGCCGAGGTCGCGGCCGCGCGGCAGGTACAGGCCCATGAAGCGGCGGCTGGCCAGTGCCAGGGCGTCCCGCTTGACCATCAGGTAGCCGGAGAAGAACACGGTCAGGACGATCTTGGCGAACTCGCCGGGCTGGATGGAGAAGCTGCCCATCCGGATCCAGATCTTCGCGCCGAAGTCCTCCGCCCGGGCCGGGAAGAAGGCCGGCGCGGCGAGCAGCACCAGCGCCACCACCATCGAGATGTAGGTGTAGCGCTGGAGCACCCGGTGGTCCTTCAGCAGCACCATCACGCCGATGAACAGCGCGACCCCGAGGGCCGACCAGATCAGCTGGTTCTTGGCCGCCGGGAAGTTGCCGCTGAGCAGCTTGCCCGCCTTGTCCAGCCGCCAGATCATCACCACGCCCAGCCCGTTCAGCAGGGTCGCGATCGGCAGCATCAGCGGGTCCGCGTACGGCGCGAAGCGGCGCACCAGCAGGTGCGCGACCAGCGCCAGGGAGCCCATCCCGAGGCCGTAGCCGAGCATCCCGGCCGGCAGCGCGGAGTCCATCGCCAGGCCCACGTTGGCGTACGCGAGGATCGGCAGCAGGACGGCGAAGACCAGCAGGGCCAGTTCGGTGTTGCGGCGGTTCGGCGCGCCCTGGGGCGAGATGGTGGTGTTGCTCCGGCGCCGGGGCGCGGTGCGTTCGGCCGTCGCCCGGCGTCGGCCTCCGCCGCTGCGGCCGGTGTCGCCGCTCAGGTCGTAGCTGCTCACGTGGTGACCGCTCCCTGACGGCCGGCAGGCCCGCTCCGGGCGGACCTATGTCGGTTCACGGACGTCACTGCTTCGGGCAGGATTCGGCCCGGCTGCGTTCCTCGTCGGT